>NZ_JBFULI010000024.1:0-20756 GCF_056400405.1 Pseudomonas sp. P5_B3
CCTGTGGGAGCGTGGCTTGCCCGCGATGGCGTCCTATCAGGCGATATATCCCTAAAGCCAAATATTTCGTCGACAAAACCCAAAACATTATTTGCTTTATTTGTATACAAAAGCATAATCCACTTCGTGCGAGTTCCTGACCAACAGGTCAACAAATTCGCAAGCACCTCAAAGGGCCGCTGCCACCCCTCTCGGATCCGGCCCTGGAAATAAAAATAAAACTCTTGAGGAGTACTCGCTGTGGAAAGCCGCAAATCCGAAGCATCGACGCTGGACCTCTCGCCGCCATTACGCAATGGCTTGCTGGAACGTCTGTTCAAACTCAGCTTGCACGGCACCACGGTGAAGACCGAGCTGATTGCCGGTCTGACAACCTTCATCACCATGGCTTACATCATTTTCGTTAACCCCAACATCATGGCCGACGCCGGGATCGATCACGGTGCCGCGTTCGTCGCCACCTGCATCGCCGCAGCCCTGGGTTGCCTGTTGATGGGCCTGTACGCCAACTGGCCGGTCGGCCTGGCACCGGGCATGGGCCTGAACGCGTTCTTCACCTACACCGTAGTCGGCACCATGGGCTACAACTGGGAAACTGCCCTCGGCGCGGTGTTCGTTTCCGGTGTATTGTTCATGATCCTGACCTTCTCGCGGATCCGCGAATGGTTGCTCAACAGCATCCCGGTCAGCCTGCGCTTCGCCATGGGCGCTGGTGTTGGCTTGTTCCTGGGGCTGATCGGTTTGAAAACCGCGGGTATCGTCGTCGATAGCCCGGCCACCCTGATCAAGCTCGGTTCCCTGCGCGAACCCGGCCCGCTGCTCGCCGCAGTGTGTTTCCTGATGATCGCCATCCTCAGCTACCACAAGGTCTTCGGCGCGATCCTCATCAGCATCATTACCGTTACCCTGGCCGGTTGGGGCCTTGGGCTGGTGCACTACGAGGGCATCATGTCGGCCCCGCCAAGCCTCTCCCCTACCTTTATGGCCATGAACGTCGCCGGCGTGTTCAACGTCAGCATGATCAGCGTGGTCCTGGCGTTCCTCTTCGTGCACATGTTCGACACCGCCGGCACCCTGATGGGCGTTGCCCAGCGCGCCAACCTGGTGGGTGCTGACGGCCGGATCGAAAACCTCTCCCGCGCCATGAAAGCCGACAGTGCTTCCAGCGTATTCGGCGCCGTGGTCGGTGTTCCGCCCGTCACCAGCTATGTTGAAAGTGCTGCCGGCGTGGCCGCTGGTGGTCGGACTGGTCTTACCGCAGTCACTGTTGGTGTGCTATTTATAGCGGCAATGTTTTTTGCACCACTGGCCGGCATGATTCCCGCCTATGCCACCGCGGGCGCACTGATTTATGTGGCAATGCTGATGATGGGCGGCATGGCCCACATCGAATGGGACGAAGCGACCGACAGCATCCCGGCAATCGTTACCGCCATCATGATGCCGTTGACCTTCTCGGTCGCCGACGGCATCGCGCTGGGCTTCATCACCTACGTGGCGTTGAAGGCCGGCACCGGCAAGTACAAGGAAATTTCCGTGAGCCTGTGGGTGCTCTGCGCGATCTTCATCGCCAAGTTCATTTTCTTGTAGGAGCGAGCTCGCGAAGGTCGTTAACGATAACGCGTACTTACCGGGTGGAATCCATAGTCGGAACGCTGCCCGGACCAAGTGCGCCACAGCAAACAGCCTCACCCCGTCGGGTGGGGCTTTTGTGCAAATGGAGGAAAGTGATGAGTCTGGAAACCTGGCTGCTGTTCAGTGGCGCTGCGCTGATAGTGATCCTGATCCCGGGGCCGCTGTCGCTGCTAATGATCAGCAACAGTCTGAATTACGGTCTGCGCCGTTCTTACCCGGCGTTTCTAGGGGGCGTGTTTGCTTCGATCTGCTTGCTCAGTGCTTCGGCGCTAGGCTTGGGCGCGTTGTTGCTCGCCTCGGAACAATTGTTCAGTGCCCTGAAGATCGTCGGCGCGCTGTACCTGTTCTACCTCGCTTGGCAGAGCTGGCAGCAGTCGCGCCAGCCCTCGGTGGGCGCTGAAGTGCCCCAGGCCGCACCCGTGCCGCGTTTCCGTGCGCTGTTCGGGCGCGCATTTGTCTTGGGGGCCAGCAATCCGAAAGATATTCTGTTTTTTGCCTCATTCCTGCCGCAGTTCCTGAGTGCCGAACAGCCGTTCCTGCCGCAGTTGCTGGTGATGATTGCCACGTGGACGGTGCTGGACCTGTTGTGCAAATTGGCCTATGGGCTGGGCGCGCAGGGCGCGGCGCGGTATTTGCGCAGTGGCAAGGGACAGAGTTGGTTTAACCGGATCAGCGCCGGGTTGTTCGGCGGTGCGGGTGCCGCGTCCTTGCTGAGTAGTCACTGAAACTTTAGACTTTTATCTGTAACGGCTGTTTGTCCTGTTCTGCCCGCCTGATGCTTTTAGTTTTCAGGGGGCAGAACTTATCCAGTACCCCGCCCCACCACATGGATCATAATGACATAGGTCCATGTATCTCCTCCTTGCGCCCTGCCAATTGCAATACTCAGCAACACCCCAGGCAGTCTTACCTTGTGCTATCTAAAATCCGCAACACGTTGTGACAACAGCATATATATGTATATCTAAAATTCCTTAACTCTTTGCCATCCTTCCGGAATGCACGCGACCTTTTTGGTTTTGTCATAACACGCGAACATCGATATTAAAAATTCGATTCAGCGTCTTTCCATATTTTTTAACATGACCTCAATCATTCCAATGTAACCAATTCGCAATTTACTCGAGGATAAAAAAATGGCTAAACCACCAAAAAAACCGCCTTCATCCGGTTTGTCTGACGATACGTCGACAACGACCCGGCCCGACTCGGAGCATACTTCTCTGCCCGGCAGCCGAGTCCCTATCGACTCACTTGATCTTCACTGGCCAATAAGCGATACACCCGGGAATCGTCCTTCCGATATTTATCCAGATAACAATCCCTCTCAAGAGCCAGCGATCATTATCACGGATCTTCCGACTGTAGTACGTTCTTTGCCTGAGTTTCCCGATGATATAAATATTTACCAACAGTCTCCAGACAACTCGCTGATGCTGCTTGGCGATTCTGGACTTTCACGCAGTAGCCAAGGATTTCTGTATGCTCGAATCGAGCATATCGGTGATGTCGCCATACAGATAAATGCCAAAGGTCAATACGAGATCGCGACAGCTTCGCCCTACGTTGTGGGATTGTCGAAAATCGACGGTAAGCCGTTGTGGCAGAAAAAAAACGACAATCCAGGTTCGAAGGAAACCGACGGGAGCGAACCTGTTGCAACCCAGGCAGCAAGCCTCGATGAACTCATTATTCCGAATAAATTCGCAAGGACACTGACAGCACCTGGTGAGGATGGGATTCGCGTACACCCTTCCGGAAGGCTGTTTGTCGATTTGTTTAATAACACAACGGTCATGGTCGTTCGAACGGAGGGAGGGAAATACCAAGCGAAGGACAGCAAGAGTCTGGACACCTATGGGCCCGTGCTTGAACGTATCGACGAAACATCGCAGTGGCAGCCTGAAGACTCCGGGCCGGGACCGAGCAAGCGACCACGCCTTGAACAGCCCGTCGATACTGCGCATGGCGCCGAACGTTCCACATCTTTCACCAGGTCCTGGGAACCGAACCCTCATTTGTGGTTGACATGGGGAAACCCGGTAGCCGAACTCACTGGATCGATCAAGGTAAATGAGCTTCATTACAAGATTTTTGATTTCGACAACGAAGTCGAATCCCGCGCGGTCATCAAGCCACCTGGGTTTGGCGATACCTTTAACGACTTCGAACGCGTATTGGCAGAGACACCGTGGCTTCAACCAGTTGTTGCCTCTCGCAATGCCGATGGTCAATGGACAGTGTCAAGTTCGCCGTTGTTTGAAAGGTCATTTAGCGAGTCTGTCGTAAATTCATTCAAAGACTTCAGTGATATCACGTCAGCGGATGTTGCCTACCAGCTGTTTGCACACAGCAGCGGGCGAAGATCCAAGCCTTCCAGCCGATCATTGCTGGAACTATCCGCCACTCTTCGACAATGGGAGAACAAGAGCACTGAAAGGCATTCCGGACCTGCCGATCCTATTCAACTACTCGCTGTGACTCGACCTGAAAACGCACCGGGGAGTGAATTATTATTCCGCTCCCCTTCTGATGGGCAAAAGTTATACCGCCTGGATTTCAATAGCGAGCACTTTGCACAACAATGGGCTGCCTATAAAACAACAGCGGACGAAGCCAGTCTCAGGCAACTGTTCCAGACATTGTTGATTCGTAACGGCTATGACGTTTTCCCCACAGCTCATCCGGAGCAAGCTGACGTATTGATGTTCAGATGCGCGGACCATATTTACCTTATGAAACTTGAGACCTCGAAAGGGCACTCCGCGCTATATGATTTTACCAGCGACCCCAATAACCCCCATCTGCTCACGAATATCGGCGCCGAAGCGCACAAGGTGCTGATTGCCGCTGATGCACGAAACGACATTAAATGGCTCAAGGGCAGCGTCAGTTCAACCGATGCAGGGGTAGTCATCAGCAGAGTACCTCGATCACAACCAGACACGAATACGGTATGGAATGGGCAGTGGCGTCCAGACGATGGAGGAAGTATCCAACCCTTCGCCTTGATTCACTCCAGACATAAAGAACAATTCAGTTTTATAGATCGCAAATGGATCAAGCAAAATAAAACTTACCCATTCTTCCCCAAGGAAAAACTGACACCCGAACAAGAAACCACACTCTTTGCTCAAACGCCCATGACAGAAAAAACTAACGCCGGCAACATCAAACAAAAAACAGAATTATTCGCTGAATACGGAATGCAGCTTGACGTACATACCTTGTCCTATTTCAAGGTACCTGGAAATGTTGCCGCGGAAGTGACAAACCTCAATGGCGGACTGATCGCAGACCTTGTCAATCAGAAATCAAATGGCGAACCTGCCATTCAGCGCATCATAGAACCGATGGCCGGGTCGGGCTATTATGGCAACTATGCCAGGGCCGTCGGATTTGAAGGAGAGATGATGATAAATGATCTTAATCCCCTGATCTCATGGACTCAAAAGGAAATAGCCCAACAACCTGATCGCGTAAAATACTACATTGAATTCATTAAAAGAGACCTCATTCGAATCGGCGAAACGAACCAGTTCCTCTTTAACAGTGAGCTGGCTATAAAATTTGCTTCCAAAGAGGATGCCAAAGCCTATATCGGGCTCGATCCAGCCCCCAAAGGCACCCCGGAGACGCTGGAAGCGAAAGCCAAGGTGAACAAATTCCGCGACGATGTTAGAGACTACTTCATTGAGGCCATGCAGGTTATTGTTGAGATAAAAGACGGAGCGGTCATTATCAGCCCTCCCCCGACCAAAGGTGCTTCAATTACCGCCAGGCTACAGGACGGCGAGCCAGCTCTTGACGCACCTGTTCACTCTGCAGATGACAGAGCATTTCTTGCCGCCATGTTTTATATGACTCAGAACAGCAACCAACGCAATAACGCCATTAATGAAATAAGGCTGCTACAAAACGGCAAACACACTTTTCATTTTCCTTCCAATCTAATGTTTTCGGAAGGGAGAACCTTAAAATTGTTTTCAGCCGGCTTGGCGAACATCGATCATCTCAATTACATCGGCCACCTTCATGAACGCGCAAAACGGCCAACTCATTTTTCGACTGGAGACGGCTGGCAGTTGTTGGATAACCTCCGTGACACGACAAGAAACCCAAGCGACCTGATTCTATTGAGTGGGCATTTTAGCCATGTCTACAATACCGAGGCTCTCTTTTTCGATAACATCAAGAGGCATGTGGTTCCTCTCAGCAATAACGGCGCCAGAATTATCATTACAAACTCTTATTCAGCCTCCAAAGAGAAGTCATTTAACGAACTCGGATTCCACACCTTCAAACGAGCAAGGGATTCGGACCACAAAGGCCACAGCATCGCCATTGCCAAAGCGGACTATCTATTGGCCATCAACGATAGCGCGATGCACGCGGCTCAGAATCTGTAAAACCACGTCCTCTCCCACCGTCATTTTGACCGTGCTCTCGTATTGCACCATGCCTGACGAAAATAAACCCGCAGTGTGAGTTAAGGCAGCTGCTTGGGAAATCAGCTGCCGACTCATATCATTCTTGCCCCCTGCTACACATATATACCGCACGCCAGTGAACTGACTTCATCAACATTCAACTACAGAAGCAAGAGCATCGTGCAATCGCACGAGTTCCATGCTGATCACGTCGCTCGTTGGCCTACTTGTCGAGGCCAGCGTTAATTCAGTATTTTTCAGAGTGAAATCAATGGCTAAGCCCCCCAAGAAAGTTCCGGTTCCTGGTTCATCCGATTTGCGCGATTCTTCAAACACCAATACCCCCGGCCGACCCGACACAACGCTGGATCATTTACCCTGGCGCCCTGGCATCTCACCGGGTCATGAGCCCGATCTGCCACTGCTCCAGCCAATCCTGGAGCACACGCCAGTACCCGACGCCCAACCTGCGGCGATTGAAATAACCGATCTCCCTGCCAGCACCCACATCAGCCGAATCACCACCGACCACCCCATCAGTCATTACTACCTGCCACCGAAAATGGTTGAAAGGCTGCCCGCACCCGACCCGCAGACCGGGTTCCGGTCGATCAGCTCCGGGCGCAAGTTTGTCGATCTCGTCGATGGCGGGACGGTACTGCTGGAGTCCGATGCGCAGGGCCATTTGCGCGCCAAACAACTTTCGGAACTGGTGCCGTCCGGACCGCGACTTGAGCGGGTGGAAGGAACGCTGGAATGGCGTCAGGTTCCGGCCGATAGCATTCGCACGGGTGATTCTGAACTGATCATTTCGCGCCACCCCGCGCAAGCTGGTGGGCAAGAAGAGGCGGGGCCGTCCAAGCGACCGCGGATACCCGAAGCCCCCGCATCCTCCGAGCCCTGGAAAAACTGGGGCATCGCCGCCCATCATGCTTCGCCCGAAGACGTCACCATCGAGGGTGTTCACTACAAGACAGTGTCGCGCGCTGACGCACCGGACCATCCGATTGTCTATATCAAGAACCCGGCACACCTGATCTACGACTTCGATCTGTTCCAGAGAACTCTCGGGCAACACGTCGAACAACAACCCCGCGGCGCGATCCAGGTCCCGCCGACCCATCACTGGACAGTCGATCCGACACTGCCTTTTGAGAGGACGCTGACCAACTACGTCGTCACTTACTTTCCCGAACTGTCAGACCTCTGCGCGCTGAACGTCGCGAGAAAACAGTTTTCCCTCGCCAACGGTTCCGACATCGCCACCGGCGCCGGGCTGACGACCCTGCGGCAAGCCCACAATGACTGGAAGACCTCGAGCATCACGCCAAGACCAGAGCTGGTCGACCCATTGCTCATGCTTTCGGTCTTACCGACGGTTCCAGGCAAAGGCACTTACCGGATAGTGGAGCTGCCTGACTCCGCCGATGAGGTATCTCTGCAACGATTGGAGTTTGATACGCAAAAATTCTTGAGGGAGTGGAAGTATTTCACCTCGACCCTGGCCGCCGGTGACTACAAACGCTTCATGAAAGGCCTGCTGACTCGCAATGGGTACACCGTGTTCGAGCCGGGCCCCGCCCATACCTTTCCAACGTTAGTGTTCACGCGGACCGGACATGACTTTGTGTTCTACATGACCCTGCATCGCATTCACGGGCGCAAAGTTCAGATCTCTCCTACCGACCAACGCCGATATGCCCCCGAGCGGCTACCGGAACTGATTGGCCTGCCGGCCCTGCGCGCAGTGCAAAATGCCGAGGCCGCCAACAAACTGATCTGGCTGAAAGGCGGAGGACAGTTCCGGGGCGATCACCCGGATTCGGTCTTTATCGTGCGAACCGACGATCCAAGGCTTTGAAAAAGTCCTTCAGGTACTCAGTTGTGTACAGCCGACAAAGCCTGGTCGGCTGTACGGCCCCCTTCGCTGCGGTGCGGCGATCACAGGGAGCCGCAGGGGTAGTCATTTCATTAGAGGACCGCGTCCAGGTCGAAAATGATGTGGACTCCAAAGCCATTGAAAGCATAAAAAAAAGCCCGCAGTGTGAGCGGGCGAAAGACCAAAGAAGCTATATGCGCAGTCGCTTCCAGGGTGCAGCAGCTGCCTGGGGGATCAGCTGCCGCGATAGGTGGAGTAGCTGTAAGGCGAAATCAGCAACGGCACGTGGTAGTGATCCTGCTCGGCGGAGATGCCGAAACGCAGCACCACGACATCCAGAAAAGCCGGCTCCGGCAGTTTGACGCCGCGGGCGCGGTAGTAATCGCCGGCATGAAACTGAACCTGATAGACCCCGGTGCAGTAGTCATCGCCTTGCAGCAGCGGTGCATCGACACGGCCATCGCTGTTGGTTATCGCGCTGGCGACCAATTCCAGCCGCGATCCTTCAACGCGGTACAACTCGACCTTGATCGAGCTGCCCGGGCAACCGTGTGCTGCGTCCAAAACGTGTGTAGTCAAACGTCCCATTGATTCTGCGCGCCTGCCTGCATGGAGCAGTCAGACTTCGCGCCTCCCGAAGTCAGATGAAAAGGAGACCGCACCGATTCGGAGCACGAAAAGCTGCGGCGAGCGACTGATTAAGACACTTTTCAAAAAAATTGTACACAATAAAAACGACATTTTTCGCATTACTCTCGCCATCTGCACATTTACCGCCGATTTACCGCCGAACCGCACGGCCTATGAACCCTTCAGCAAATTACTGACCAGTCAGGCAGATTTCTTGCAGGCTCACGCCAATAGCAGTAAAAGATGACAATCGGTGAAAAATGCGAAAATTCAGGCTTACAAATTGAATATAAAGTTGTATACAATCAGTCCATCGCTGTGACGCGAGCCTGCCATCCGATCCTCAGCTGCGTCACACCAACCGTCATCATCGAATAAGAAGGAAGCCTGCAGTGAGCGCTGACTACCCACGCGACCTGGTCGGTTACGGCAGTAACCCTCCGCACCCACACTGGCCGGGCAATGCCCGCATTGCCCTATCGTTCGTACTCAATTACGAAGAAGGTGGCGAGCGCAACATCCTGCACGGCGACAAAGAGTCTGAAGCCTTCCTCTCGGAAATGGTTTCTGCCCAGCCGCTGCAAGGCGCGCGCAACATGAGCATGGAATCCCTCTACGAGTATGGCAGCCGCGCCGGCGTGTGGCGGATCCTCAAGCTGTTCAAGGAATTCGACATCCCGCTGACCATCTTCGCCGTAGCCATGGCAGCCCAGCGTCACCCGGACGTGATCCGCGCCATGGTCGATGCTGGCCACGAGATCTGCAGCCACGGCTATCGCTGGATCGACTACCAATACATGGACGAAACCCAGGAACGCGAGCACATGCTCGAAGCGATCCGCATCCTCACCGAAATCACAGGCGAACGCCCACTGGGCTGGTACACCGGCCGCACCGGCCCGAACACCCGTCGCCTGGTGATGGAAGAAGGCGGTTTCCTCTATGACTGCGACACCTACGACGACGACCTGCCCTACTGGGAACCGAACAACCCGACCGGCAAGCCGCACCTGGTGATCCCGTACACCCTGGACACCAACGACATGCGCTTCACCCAGGTCCAGGGCTTCAACAAGGGCGACGACTTCTTCGAATACCTGAAAGACGCGTTCGACGTGCTCTACGCCGAAGGCGCCGAGGCACCGAAAATGCTGTCGATCGGCCTGCACTGCCGCCTGATCGGCCGTCCGGCGCGTCTGGCTTCGCTCAAGCGCTTTATCGAATACGCTAAAAGTCATGAACAGGTGTGGTTCAGCCGTCGCGTCGACATCGCGCGTCACTGGCAAGAAACCCACCCGTACACAGGGGCTGCCAAATGAGCACCTTTCAAACCGTAAAACCATCGACCCTGAGCCGCGACGCCTTCGTCGCCGCTTTCGCCGACATCTACGAACATTCGCCATGGGTGGCCGAAAAGGCCTACGACCTGGGCCAGGACGCTTCGATCGACGAGATCGAAACCCTGCACCAGCGCATGAGCGACATCCTGTTGAGCGCTGATCACCAAAGCCAACTGGCTTTGATCAATGCTCACCCGGACCTGGCAGGCCGTGCGGCCGTCCAGGGCCAGTTGACCGAAGCCAGCACCAATGAACAGTCTGGCGCCGGTATTCACCAATGCACGGCCGAAGAGTTCCAGCGCTTCACCGAGCTGAACGACGCCTACAAAGCCAAGTTCAAGTTTCCCTTCATCATGGCGGTAAAAGGCAGCAACCGGCATCAGATCCTCGCAGCGTTCGAAACGCGCATCCACAACGCGGTCGACACCGAATTCAAATGCGCGCTGGCGCAGATCAACAAGATCGCCCTGTTCCGATTACTGACCCTATAGCAAGCCTGGCCCAGGGATTTCATGAACGCCGAAATCAACCAGGGCCTCGCAAGCATCCCAAGCCACTTATTTAAAGGCAGACAAGAAGAATGAAAGCTTACGCCGTACCTTTCGAGAAGTTCGTCAACCTGGCCGATGCCCGCCTGGGCACCAAAATCATCTCGGTCACCGATGACTGGTTCGCAGACGCCAACCGTCTGTTCCAACCGACCCCGGCCGTATGGAAGGAGGGCGTGTTCGATGACAACGGCAAGTGGATGGACGGCTGGGAATCGCGTCGCAAGCGCTTCGAAGGCTTCGACAGTGCCGTGATCCGCCTGGGCGTGCCGGGTTCGATCAAGGGCGTCGACATCGACACTTCATTCTTCACCGGCAACTTCCCGCCTTCGGCTTCCCTGGAAGCCTGCTTCCTGGCCTCGGGCGAGCCTGATGAAAACACCCAGTGGACTGAAGTGCTGTCGGCCGTCGAGCTGCAAGGCAACAGCCACCACTACCACGAAATCAACAACGACCAGGCGTTCAGCCACCTGCGCTTCAACATCTACCCGGATGGCGGCGTGGCCCGTCTGCGCGTGTACGGCGTGCCGTTCCGCGACTGGTCGGCGATCGGCGACAACGAGCAAGTCGACCTGGCCGCCGCCCTCAACGGTGGCCGCGCCCTCGCCTGCTCCGATGAACACTTCGGCCGCATGAGCAACATCCTCAACCCGGGCCGTGGCATCAACATGGGCGACGGTTGGGAAACCGCGCGTCGCCGTACCCCGGGCAATGACTGGGTCATCGTCGCGCTGGGTCATGCCGGTGAAGTCGAGAAAGTCATCGTCGACACCCTGCACTTCAAGGGCAACTACCCGGACAGCTGCTCGATCCAGGGCGCCTTCGTGAAGGGCGGTACCGACAGCCAGATCGAAACCCAGTCGCTGTTCTGGCGCGAACTGCTGCCAAGCCAGAAGCTGGAAATGCACGCCGAACACACCTTCGCCGAGCAGATCAAGGCGCTGGGCCCGATCACCCACATCCGCCTGAACGTGTTCCCGGATGGTGGTGTGAGCCGCCTGCGTGTACTGGGCAAGGTCGCGAAGTAATGCTGAGCCTGTAGGAGCCGGCTTGCCGGCGAAGGCGTCAGTGAGGGCGCTTTCGCTGGCAAGCCAGCTCCTACAAAAAGCAGCGTCAGATCCAACAACACAGAATTCGGATAAGAACAGCATGCGCACATTGACGATTGAACCGCTGACCAAAGAAGCCTTCGCCCCTTTCGGTGACGTGATCGAAACCGACGGCCGCGATCACTTCATGATCAACAACGGTTCGACCATGCGCTTCCATAAACTGGCGACGGTGCAAACCGCTACGCCTGAGGACAACGCGATCATCAGCATCTTCCGCGCCGATGCGCAGGACATGCCGCTGATCGTCAGCATGCTGGAGCGCCATCCGCTGGGCAGCCAGGCTTTCATTCCGCTGCTCGGCAACCCCTTTCTGATCGTGGTCGCGCCAGTTGGCGATGAACCTGTATCAGGCTTGGTCCGCGCCTTCGTCACCAACGGCAGGCAGGGCATTAATTACCATCGCGGCGTCTGGCACCACCCGGTGCTGACGATCGAAAAGCGGGATGACTTCCTGGTGGTTGATCGCAGTGGCACAGGCAATAACTGCGATGAGCATTTTTTCAAAGAGGATGAGCGTTTGATCCTCGCCCCCCACCAATAAGAGAAGGTCTGATCACTCGACAACAGAGTGACAGGCGAGAGGTAAAGACTGTGGAAGCACATCTGTTGGAATGGCTGAACCTGAGCGTGCGCTGGGTTCACATGATTACTGGCGTGGCCTGGATCGGTGCGTCGTTCTATTTCGTATGGCTGGAAAACAACCTCAACCGGGTCAACCCGAAAAGCGGTCTGGCTGGCGATTTGTGGGCAATCCACGGTGGCGGTATCTACCACCTGGAAAAATACAAACTGGCGCCTCCGACCATGCCGGACAACCTGCACTGGTTCAAATGGGAAGCCTACTTCACCTGGATGTCGGGTATCGCGCTGCTGTGCGTGGTGTTCTACTCCAACCCGACGCTCTACCTGCTGGCTCCGGGCAGCACCCTGAGTGGTCCCGAGGGCGTGGCCATCGGTCTCGGCTCGCTGTTCATTGGCTGGTTCATCTACTCCTTCCTGTGCGACTCGGCCCTGGGTAAACGCCCTGCCCTGCTAGGCTTCATCCTGTTCGTCCTGATCATCGGCGCGGCCTACGGCTTCAGCAAGGTGTTCAGCGGTCGGGGTGCGTACCTGCACGTTGGCGCGATCATCGGCACCATCATGGTCGGCAACGTGTTCCGCATCATCATGCCGGCGCAACGCGCACTGGTGGCGGCGATCGCCGAGAACCGCACGCCGGATCCGGCGCTGCCAGCCAAAGGTCTGCTGCGTTCGCGTCACAACAACTACTTCACCTTGCCAGTGCTGTTCATCATGATCAGCAACCACTTCCCGAGCACCTACGGCAGCCAGTACAACTGGTTGATCCTGGCCGGGATCGCGGTACTGGCGGTGTTGGTGCGTCACTACTTCAACACCCGTCACGACAGCCACAAATTTGCCTGGACTCTTCCAGTCGCAGCCGTCGGCATGATCAGCCTGGCTTACGTCACCGGCCCTGCGCCGCTGAACAGCCCGGAAGTGGCCAAGGCGCCAGCCAGGATCGAATACCAGCCGCTGCCGGAAACAGCAGTGGGCGGTGGTTTGAAACCGGCTGAAACCAAACCTGCAGAAACGCCAGCCGCCGCACCGGCGCAAGCGTCCAACACAGGCCCTGGCTTTGACAAAGTGCACAGCGTGATTCAGGAACGTTGCGCGGTTTGCCATTCGGCCAAGCCGACCAGCCCGCTGTTCAGTGCAGCCCCTGCCGGTGTGATGTTCGACACCCCCGAGCAGATCCGCCAGAACGCACCGCGGATTCAGGCGCAAGCCGTCACCAGCCAGATCATGCCACTGGGCAACATCACCCAGATGACCCAGCAGGAACGTGACCTGATCGGTGCCTGGATTGTGCAGGGAGCCCAGACCAATTAATCGTTGAAAAGCATCGCCAGCAAGCCGGCTCCTACGGATTTATGTCGTTCACAAATGATGCGACCGACCCAAAACCTGTAGGAGCCGGCTTGCTGGCGATCAACCGCGCAGCGGTTGCCTGATACGAAAAATCACAAGAATAAAAAAGATCCGAGGTGTTGCATGTCCGAGCTATCCACAGCACGCATCCCCGACGCACCCGCCATTCAGCGTTTGCCCCTTTTGCAACTGATCCTGGTCGGTTTGCAACATGTTCTGCTGATGTACGGTGGTGCCATCGCGGTACCGCTGATCATCGGACAGGCCGCTGGCCTGAGTCGTGAAGAAATCGCCTTCCTGATCAACGCCGACCTGCTGGTGGCAGGCATCGCCACCATCGTCCAGTCCCTCGGCATCGGCCCCATGGGCATTCGCATGCCGGTAATGATGGGCGCCAGTTTCGCCGCCGTCGGCAGCATGGTCGCCATGGCCGGCATGCCCGGCATCGGTCTGCAAGGGATCTTCGGCGCGACCATCGCCGCCGGATTCTTCGGCATGCTCATTGCCCCGTTCATGTCCAAGGTCGTGCGCTTCTTCCCGCCGCTGGTGACCGGCACGGTCATCACCTCGATCGGCTTGTCGCTGTTCCCCGTGGCCGTGAACTGGGCCGGCGGCGGTGCCGGCGCCGTTCAATTCGGTTCGCCGATCTACCTGACCATCGCCGCGCTGGTGCTGGGCACCATCTTGCTGGTGCACCGCTTCATGCGTGGCTTCTGGGTCAATATTTCCGTGCTGATCGGCATGTGCCTGGGCTACGTGCTCTGCGGCCTGCTGGGCATGGTCGACCTCAGTGGCATGGCTCAGGCGCCATGGCTGCAATTCGTCACCCCGCTGCACTTCGGCATGCCGAAATTCGAACTCGCGCCGATCCTGTCGATGTGCCTGGTAGTGGTGATCATTTTCGTCGAGTCCACCGGGATGTTTCTTGCACTGGGCAAGATCACCGGCCAGGAAGTCTGCCCACGGATGCTGCGTCGCGGCTTGCTGTGCGATGCCGGCGCTTCGTTTTTCGCCGGCTTCTTCAACACCTTCACCCACTCCTCCTTCGCCCAGAACATCGGCCTGGTGCAGATGACCGGCGTGCGCTGCCGCTCGGTGACCATCGTTGCCGGCGGGTTGCTGATCGTCCTGAGCCTGCTGCCCAAAGCCGCGTTCCTGGTGGCCTCGATTCCTCCGGCAGTACTGGGCGGCGCAGCGATTGCGATGTTCGGCATGGTCGCCGCTACCGGGATCAAGATTCTCCAGGAAGCCGACATCGGTGACCGTCGCAACCAGTTGCTGGTGGCGGTGAGCATCGGCATGGGTCTGATCCCGGTCGTACGTCCGGAGTTTTTCGCCCACCTGCCCGTGTGGATGAGCCCCATCACCCACAGCGGCATCGCCATGGCCACCCTCAGCGCGCTGACGCTGAACCTGCTGTTCAACATCCTGGGTGGCGCCGAACGCGCGGCCATCAACGACTGTCAGGCTCAAACGCATTAACACCAGAAACACGAACCCTGTAGGAGCAAGCTCGCTCCTACAGTGGGCAGGGGTTGCCTGCGCCTCAAAAATAAAAACAAGAGGGAGCAACAGATGATTCGCAGAGACAAACACCGGGTCGAAAACAGCTCGAACCTGGATACCCATCAAAACACCACCAGCCTGCTGGTGAAGGTGCATTTCTGATGCTGCCCCGCAACCGTGCCCCAAACCTGTCGTCGGTGCGCCGTTGCGGAGCACTTGAGACCTGGCCGAGGAGTCAGTATTCTCCGCGGCCGCCCAAATCCGGTTTAAAAAAAAGCCTGGATGTAAAACCTGACCAAAAAGCCAACTTATCCCGGCCCTGGCAGGCACCAAGGCACTCCAAAATCCCTCTCAATCGACCGCTCTTGAGCCGCCGAACGGGAGTTTTTTGGCTTTTTGAAAGCCTTGGCTCAGCTCTTGCTAACAGCACTAAAGCTGACCGAATGGATGATTTTTTACCGCTACAGAAACAGGCGCCACACCAGAGCGCCGACCTTAAAAAAATAACGTGGAACCACCTACTTTTTGGGAGCAACCGAATGAAACGTACGTGCACTAGCCTGATGCTGGCGGGATCATTGCTGGCCGGGGGTCAGGCCATGGCCGGCGACTTGCTGCAATGGCAGAACAACAGCCTGAGCTATCTCTATGGCAAGGACTTCCAGGTCAACCCGCGCATCCAGCAGACGGTGACCTTTGAACACGCTGATGGTTGGAAATACGGCGACAACTTCTTCTTCATCGACAAGATCTTCTACAACGGCAAGGAAGACGCCTTCGCGGGCAAGAACAGCCACTACGGCGAGCTCAGCCCGCGCCTGTCGTTCAACAAGATCTTCGACCAGAAGTTCGAATTTGGCCCGATCAAGGACGTGCTGCTGGCCATGACCTACGAGTTCGGTGAAGACGATACCGAGTCCTACCTGATCGGCCCTGGCTTCGATCTGGCCATCCCGGGCTTCGATTACTTCCAGTTGAACTTCTACAACCGCCACACCGAAGGCGACCGCCCGGGCGACAACATCTGGCAGGTCACGCCGGTCTGGTCCTACACCATCCCGGTGGGTGGTTCGGACGTGCTGATCGACGGTTTCATGGATTGGGTCGTCGACAACGACGTGAACAAAAAAGGCGAATACCACGCCAACCTGCACTTCAATCCGCAGGTCAAATATGACCTGGGCAAGGCGTTGAATCTGGGTGCCAAGCAGCTGTACGTCGGTGTCGAGTACGACTACTGGAAAAACAAGTACGGGATTGAAGACAGCCAGGGCTTCAAGACTGATCAGAGCGTGACCAGCTTCCTGGTCAAGGTTCACTTCTGATCATGTAGGAGCGAGCTTGCTCGCGATGGACTAGAGAGCGCCACGGGGTGTCAGGCTCCCAGCGTCATCGTTAACGTCCATCGCGAGCTTGCTCGCTCCTACATCAACCCCAGAAACCGGCACAACTCCCCCCGCTTGGCCAATGCATCCCGTCGCCCCAGTTCGATCAATTCGCTGCAATACCCCGCCTCGAACAACAGATAGCTCAGCACCCCTGCCCCGCTGGTCTTGGTCGCGCCCGGGCCTCGCAGGAACAGGCGCAATGCCGGCGGCAACTCCTGGCGATGTCGCGCGGCAATCTCGTCGATTGGCTGGCTTGGTGAAATCACCAGTACGTCCACTGGCGCCACGCCCAATGCGCGGGTCGGCGTGCCGTCGGGCATCAGGTGACTGAACTGATTCAGGCGCTGCAACAACTCGATGTCGCTTTCCAGGCTGTCAATGAACGTACTGTTGAGCATGTGCCCGCCAATCTGCGCCAGGGTCGGCTGCTGACCGGTGTAGCTGCGCTGCAAGGGTTGTTGCGGGTCGACGCCGCGGGGGTTGCCGCTGACACCCACCACCAGCACCCGACTGGCGCCCAGATGCAGCGCCGGACTGATCGGCGCCGACTGACGCACCGCGCCATCACCGAAATACTCTTCGCCGATTTTCACCGGTGCGAACAGCAACGGAATGGCCGAACTGGCGAGTAGATGTTCCACGGACAGTTGGGTGGGAACGCCGATGCGTCGATGGCGCAACCAGGCATCGATCTTGCCGCCGCCCTGATAGAAGGTGACGGCCTGGCCGGACTCATAGCCGAAGGCGGTGACTGCCACTGCATGCAATTGTTGCTGTGCGATCGCTTCGGCGATGCCGCCCATATACAGCTTGTCGTTGAGCAAGTCCCGCAGCGGAGAACTGTTGAGCAGCGCCACCGGCATGTGCTTACCGATACCGAGCAAGCTGTGGCTGACAAAGCGGCTGGCCTGGCGGATTACCCCGGGCCAGTCACTGCGCAACACCAGATGACTGCGAAAGCCCTGCCAGAAGGCCGTCAGGCGTTCGATGGCGTTACGAAAGTCCATTGCCCCGCTGGCGAGGCTGACTGCGTTGATCGCGCCGGCCGAGGTGCCGACGATCACCGGAAACGGGTTGCTCGCCCCCGGTGGCAGCAATTCGGCAATCGCCGCCAGCACTCCGACCTGATAGGCCGCCCGAGCCCCGCCACCGGAAAGAATCAACCCTGTAACCGGTTCGCCTGGACTCATGCACAACTCTCCATGGTGCTTGATGGGATTTCGTTGTTTCGACCTATTCCCTTGTAGGAGCGGGATTCAACCACGTTTGGCGTACAGCTTCGGCTCGCCCGGTGGACGGCTCTTGAAGCGACGATGAGCCCACAGGTATTGCTCGGGATGCTCCCGCAGAACGCTTTCGATCCATTGGTTGATGCGGATGCAATCGTCTTCTTCGGTTTCGCCGGGGAAGCCTTCGAGCGGCGCATGGATCACCAGGCGATATCCGCCGCCGTCCGCCAGACGCTCCTGGGTGAACGGCACCACCAGCGCCTTGCCCAGCCGCGCAAACTTGCTGGTGGCGGTGACGGTCGCGGCCTGAACGCCGAACAGTGGCACAAAAATACTTTGCTTGGCGCCGTAGTCCTGATCCGGTGCGTACCAGATCGCCCGGCCCGAGCGCAGCAGCTTGAGCATGCCGCGCACGTCATCGCGCTCCACCGCCAGCGAGTCGAGGTTGTGCCGCTCGCGGCCCTGGCGCTGGATATAGTCGAACAGCGGATTCTTGTGCTCGCGGTACATGCCGTCGATGGTGTGCTGTTGGCCGAGCAGCGCGGCACCGATTTCCAGCGTCGTGAAGTGCAGTGCCATCAGGATCACGCCCTTGCCTTCGCGCTGAGCCTTTTGCAAATGCTCCAGCCCTTCGACATGAGCCAGGTTTGCCAGGCGCTTGCGCGACCACCACCAGCTCATCGCCATCTCAAAAAAAGCGATGCCGGTGGAGGCGAAGTTCTCCTTGAGCAGGCGCTTGCGTTCGGCGGCGGTTTTTTCAGGAAAACACAGTTCCAGGTTGCGCTTGGCAATGCGCCGTCTGTCGCCGGCCACGCGATACATCAATGCACCCAGAGCACGGCCGATCCACAGCAGCGCCGGATATGGCAACTGGACGATCAGCCACAACAGCCCCAGGCCACACCACAGCGGCCAGAAACGTGGAGATAGAAATGCTTTTCGAAAACGCGGGCGGTCCATTAATGCTTCCGGAATGACAATGGCCGCGCATTCTACATCGTTCGACCCGGCTTGCGGCCCGCGGGCGTTCTCGTTATAAGTCTCGGCACTTTTAGTGACAAGTCGTTGTATGCCGACCATGAGCCAAACCGAACCGCTAGACCAAGATCCCGTGTTCCAGTTGAAGGGCAGCATGCTGGCCATTACGGTRCTGGAACTGGCCCGTAACGACCTCGAAAGCCTTGATCGGCAACTGGCCGCCAAGGTCGCCCAGGCGCCCAACTTCTTCAGCAACGCGCCGCTGGTACTGGCCCTGGACAAACTCCCTGCCAACGAAGGCGCGGTCGATCTGCCAGGGCTGATGCGCGTCTGCCGCCAGCATGGCCTGCGTACCCTGGCGATCCGCGCCAGCCGCATCGAAGACATTGCCGCCGCCATCGCGGTGGATTTGCCAGTACTGCCACCGTCCGGTGCCCGGGAGCGTCCACTGGACCTGACCGAAGGCGAACCGAAGAAAAAACCGGAAAAACCGCCTGAACCGACCATCAAACCGACGAAAATCATCACCTCGCCAGTACGTGGTGGCCAGCAGATTTATGCCCAGGGCAGCGATCTGGTGGTGATCTCCTCGGTCAGCCCGGGGGCGGAACTTCTCGCCGATGGCAACATCCATGTATACGGCCCGATGCGGGGTCGTGTGTTGGCCGGCGTCAAGGGCGACACCAAGGCACGGATTTTCTGTCAGCAAATGAGTGCTGAACTGATTTCCATCGCCGGACATTACAAGGTTTCCGAAGATCTGCGCCGCGACCCGCTATGGGGTTCGGGTGTGCAGGTCAGCCTGTCCGGCGACGTGTTGAACATCATTCGGCTTTAACGGATACTGCCGCATTTTCCAAGCATCTCTAAAACGTAGCGAAAACGGCTCAAACGAAGTAGGAAAAAGGCCGAAAGCAGTGTTTACCGGGGGTAAACGCCGCTCAAAACCGGATTCCAGCCAAGGCTGTCCGACTGCAGTAGTTTTTCAGGAGATGTTTTTCAGGGACTGAAAAGTCCTTCTTCCTTAGGGGTGAAACACCTTGGCCAAGATTCTCGTGGTTACATCCGGCAAGGGTGGTGTGGGTAAGACCACCACCAGCGCCGCTATCGGTACCGGCCTCGCTCTGCGCGGCCACAAAACAGTGATCGTCGACTTCGACGTGGGCTTGCGTAACCTCGACCTGATCATGGGTTGCGAGCGCCGCGTGGTGTATGACTTCGTCAACGTGGTCAACGGCGAAGCCAACCTGCAACAGGCCCTGATCAAAGACAAGCGCCTGGAAAACCTCTACGTGCTGGCCGCCAGCCAGACCCGCGACAAAGACGCGTTGACCGTCGAAGGCGTGGAAAAAGTCCTGATGCAACTCAAGGAAGACTTTGAGTTCGTGGTCTGCGACTCCCCGGCGGGCATCGAGAAAGGCGCCCACCTGGCCATGTACTTCGCCGATGAAGCGATCGTCGTGACCAACCCGGAAGTCTCCTCGGTACGAGATTCGGACCGCATGCTCGGCCTGCTGGCCAGCAAGTCCCGTCGCGCCGAACGCGGCGAAGACCCGATCAAGGAACACCTGCTGATTACCCGTTATCACCCGGAACGTGTGAGCAAAGGCGAAATGCTTGGCGTAGAAGACGTCAAGGAAATCCTTTCGGTGACCCTGCTCGGCGTGATCCCTGAATCCCAGGCGGTGCTCAAGGCATCCAACCAGGGCGTTCCGGTGATTCTCGACGACCAGAGCGATGCCGGCCAGGCCTACAGCGATACCGTTGACCGCCTGCTGGGCAAGACCGTGGATCATCGATTCCTTGATGTACAGAAGAAGGGATTCTTCGAGCGCCTGTTTGGAGGCAACTAAGCAATGAACCTTTTTGACTTCTTTCGTGCCAACAAAAAGCAAAGCACCGCGTCGGTAGCGAAAGAGCGTCTACAGATCATCGTGGCGCACGA
This sequence comes from Pseudomonas sp. P5_B3, assembly GCF_056400405.1. NCBI lineage: Bacteria > Pseudomonadati > Pseudomonadota > Gammaproteobacteria > Pseudomonadales > Pseudomonadaceae > Pseudomonas > Pseudomonas sp. P5_B3. The sequence goes on from NZ_JBFULI010000024.1 coordinate 20,553, forward strand.
ACGCGGCCAACGCAGCACCCCGGACTACCTGCCGGCCTTGCAGAAGGAACTGGTCGAGGTGATCCGCAAGTACGTCAATATCGGGTCCGATGACGTGCATGTCGCACTGGAAAGCCAGGGCAGCTGCTCGATTCTGGAACTCAACATCACCCTGCCTGATCGCTGAGTCGATCCGGCTGGAGCCGCGGCGGCTCAGGTCCCTTC
>NZ_JBFULI010000024.1:20814-106017 GCF_056400405.1 Pseudomonas sp. P5_B3
CAGGTCCCTTCTGCAACCGGAAGGGACCTGAGCCGCCGTTGGCGTTTGTTACGAGGCTGTTTTAATGCCGTTGTCCAACATCCACATCATCCATCAGGACACCGCCGTACTGGTGGTGAACAAACCGACCCTGTTGCTCTCTGTCCCTGGCCGGGCCGACGACAACAAGGACTGCCTGATTACCCGCCTGCAAGAAAACGGCTACCCGGAAGCGCGCATCGTCCATCGGCTGGACTGGGAGACTTCCGGCATTATCCTGCTGGCCCGTGATCCGGATACCCATCGCGAGCTGTCCCGGCAATTTCACGACCGGGAAACCGAAAAGGCCTACACCGCCCTGTGCTGGGGCCAGCCGGAACTGGACAGCGGCAGCATCGACCTGCCCTTGCGCTACGACCCGCCGACCAAGCCACGGCATGTGGTCGATCACGAATTCGGCAAACATGCGCTGACCTTCTGGCGCGTGCTCGAGCGTTGCGGCGACTGGTGCCGCGTTGAGCTGACACCGATCACCGGCCGCTCCCACCAGTTGCGCGTGCACATGCTCTCGATTGGCCATCCGTTGCTGGGTGACGGGCTCTATGCCCATGAACAGGCCTTGGCGGCCTGGCCACGCCTGTGCCTGCACGCCAGCATGCTCAGCTTCACCCATCCGCAGACCGGTGAGCGCCTGCGCTTCGAGTGTCCGGCACCGTTTTAAGACATACATCAATCCTGTGGGAGCGAGCTTGCTCGCGATCTGGCCGGCACATCCAACATTGATGCTGGCTGACACTCCGCCATCGCGAGCAAGCTCGCTCCCACAGGGATCTCCTCCAGATTCTACTTCGGTGACCAGCCCCAACATTCAGTGCGACGCCATTTACCAAGCCAATACGTTAAACTGGCGCCACTGCTGTCTGGAGCTACTTTATGCGCGAAGAGTTGAACCAAGGCCTGATCGATTTCCTCAAGGCCTCCCCTACCCCGTTCCATGCCACCGCCAGCCTTGTTCAGCGCCTGGAAGCGGCGGGCTATCAACGCCTCGACGAGCGCGAGCCGTGGATTACCGAAGCCAACGGTCGCTACTACGTCACCCGCAACGACTCTTCGATTGTCGCGATCAAAATGGGCCGCCACTCACCGTTGCACGGCGGCATTCGCCTGGTCGGCGCCCACACCGACAGCCCGTGCCTGCGCGTCAAGCCGCAACCGGAACTGCAACGCCAGGGCTTCTGGCAATTGGGCGTCGAAGTGTATGGCGGCGCGCTGCTGGCGCCGTGGTTCGACCGTGACCTGTCACTGGCGGGCCGCGTAACCTTCCGTCGTGATGGCAAGGTCGAGAGCCAGTTGATCGACTTCAAGGCACCCGTCGCGATCATTCCGAACCTGGCGATTCACCTCAACCGTGAAGCCAACATGGGCTGGGCCATCAACGCCCAGACCGAATTGCCGCCGATCCTCGCGCAATTTGCCGGTGACGAGCGCGTGGACTTTCGCGCAGTACTCACCGATCAACTCGCCCGCGAACACGGCCTGAACGCTGATGTGGTGCTCGATTACGAGTTGAGTTTCTACGACACCCAAAGCGCGGCGGTCATTGGTTTGCACGGTGATTTCATCGCCGGCGCGCGCCTGGACAACCTGCTGTCGTGCTACGCCGGCCTGCAAGCGCTGCTGACGGCCGACACCGACGAGACCTGCGTGCTGGTCTGCAACGACCACGAAGAAGTCGGTTCCTGCTCGGCCTGCGGTGCCGACGGCCCGATGCTCGAGCAAACCTTGCGTCGCCTGCTGCCTGAAGGTGATGAGTTGGTACGCACCATTCAGAAATCCCTGCTGGTTTCAGCTGACAACGCCCACGGCGTGCATCCGAACTACGCCGACAAGCACGACGCCAACCACGGTCCGAAACTCAACGCCGGCCCGGTGATCAAGGTCAACAGCAACCAGCGCTACGCCACCAACAGCGAAACCGCCGGGTTCTTCCGTCATCTGTGCATGGCTGAAGAAGTGCCGGTGCAGAGTTTCGTGGTGCGCAGCGACATGGGCTGTGGTTCGACCATCGGCCCGATCACCGCCAGCCACCTGGGCGTGCGCACCGTGGACATCGGCCTGCCGACGTTCGCCATGCACTCGATCCGCGAATTGTGCGGCAGCCATGACCTGGCGCATCTGGTCAAGGTGCTGAGCGCGTTCTACGCCTGCCGCGAGTTGCCGTAAACCTGAAAAAGCATCGCGAGCAAGCTCGCTCCCACATTGGATTGCATTTCAAATGTGGGAGCGACGGTGCGGCGATCCGACTTGCTCGCGATGACGGCAGCTCAAACACTGCAGATTTCATGATCGCGCTGGTTCATTCCTGATACACATCACGCCTGCCACTTTAAAAACCGCCTAGACTTCGAGTATCCCTTCGACAAGGCCGTCTCCATGATCTCGATGTCTACCTTCCACGCCATGCTGGTCCCGATCCTTGCCGGGATGATCATGCTGGCCGTCGGTTTCAACTTTCGCGACAAAAATGCCGGTGTGTTTGTCATGTGGATCGGCATGCTGAGCATCCTCGCAACCGTGGTGATCAAGATCCTCGCCAAACTCAACGAATAATTCATCGCCCTTGGCTCGCATTGATTTTGACGGGCTCGTACACTCGGCCGATCCGCTCCCTGCGAGGTTGACCGCCTAGTGTTCGCTCGTCTTTTTACCCTGCCGTGTATTTTCCTTGTCTGCCTGATGACGCTGCTGTCAGTGGCGCCTGCCCAGGCGGCCGGCCTGCCAGGCCTGCTCGGCAGCCAGGCCAAGACCCAGCCCGAAGCCCGGGAACCGCTGGGGCAATCCCTGGACGAAGTGATCAAGTCACTGGAGAACGACCAGCAACGCACCAAGCTGCTGGCCGATCTCAAAAGGCTCCGTGACACCACCAAAATGGCTCAACCAACGACCGAGGAAGGCGTGCTGGGCCTGATTGGCGGAACCCTGACCAATATCGAGAAGAAATTTTCCGGCGACGACAGTCCGCTCACGCGCTGGTCCAGTGAATTCGATCAGGCCAGGGAAGAACTGATGGCGCTGGCGCTGCCGGCCAATGAATGGCTGCCCATGCTGTTCGCCTTCGCCATGATCCTGATGGTCTGGAGCCTGCTGGCCGCCGCCCTGATCTGGATCAGCCACCGCGTGCGAATGCGTTTCGGCCTGACCGAAGAACTGCCGCAGCACCCCCGGGCCCTCGACATGTTGCGCTTCGCCTTGCGCAAGCTCGGGCCATGGCTGATCGCCCTGGTGATCACGGTCTACATGAGCTACGCCCTGCCCTCGTCCCTGGGCAAAAGCCTGGCCATGGTACTGGCCTATGCACTGGTGGTCGGCACCTGCTTCTCGGCCATCTGCGTGATTGCCTTTTCCCTGCTCGACGGCCCGCACCGCCACCGTGCCCTGTACATCCTGCGGCACCAGGCGTTTCGGCCGCTGTGGCTGATCGGCAGCTTCGCCGCGTTTGGCGAAGCGCTGAGCGACCCGCAACTGGTCGACAGCCTCGGCAGCCATCTGGCCCATACCGCTGCGACTGTCGCCAATGTCCTGGCAGCGCTGTCCACAGGACGGTTCATCCTGCGCTTCCGCCGACCGATCGCTCACTTGATCCGCAACCAGCCACTGTCCCGGCGCCTGACCCGCCGTGCCCTCAACGACACCCTGTCGATCCTCGGCACCTTCTGGTACGTGCCGGCGTTGGTGCTGGTGGCCATCTCCCTGTTCGCCACCTTTATTTCCGCTGGCGACACCAGCACCGCACTGCGCCAGTCGCTGATCTGCACCGTTTTGCTGGTGTTGTGCATGGTCATCAACGGCCTGGTACGCCGCCACGCCCTCAAACCCAAGCATGGCATCCGGCGTTACGCCGTGTATTCGGAACGGCTGAAAAACTTTTTCTACACCATCGTTCATCTGCTGGTGTGGCTGGCCTTCATCGAGCTTGGCCTGCGGGTCTGGGGCATTTCGTTGATCCGCTTCACCGAAGGCGACGGCCACGAAGTCAGCGTCAAACTGTTCAGCCTCGCCGGTACGCTGCTGTTCGCCTGGCTGATCTGGATTCTCAGCGACACCGCCGTGCATCACGCGCTGACCCGCTCGCGCAAAGGCCTGGCCAATGCCCGCGCACAGACGATGATGCCGCTGATCCGCAACGTGTTGTTCGTGGCGATTTTCATCATCGCGCTGATCGTTGCCCTGGCGAACATGGGCATGAACGTCACGCCACTGCTGGCCGGTGCCGGTGTGATCGGTCTGGCCATCGGTTTTGGCGCACAGTCGCTGGTAGCCGACCTGATTACCGGGTTGTTCATCATCATCGAAGACTCCCTGGCTATCGACGACTACGTGGATGTCGGCGGCCACCTCGGCACGGTCGAAGGCCTGACCATCCGCACCGTGCGCCTGCGGGACATCGACGGCATCGTCCACACCATTCCATTCAGCGAAATCAAAAGCATCAAGAACTACTCCCGGGAATTCGGCTACGCGATCTTCCGGGTCGCGGTGCCGGCCAGCATGGACATCGACAACGCAATCAAACTGATGCGCGAAGTTGGTCAGAAAATGCGCACCGATCCGTTGCAGCGGCGCAATATCTGGTCGCCACTGGAGTTTCAGGGGGTGGAAAGTTTCGAGTCGGGCAATGCGATCCTTCGCGCCCGCTTCAAGACCGCGCCAATCAAGCAGTGGGAAGTGTCGCGAGCGTTCAATCTGTCACTCAAGCGGCACATGGATGAAGCCGGACTGGATCTGGCGACACCGCGGATGAGTATTCAGGTGATGACCGCCGGTGGTGACCCGCAGGGCGAATAGCCAGCGCCTGCAATAGCAGCGTCAGACAACATCCACCCCGACATGAATCGCATCATGCCGCCAGAACTCCAGGTCGCAGTCGATCAACCGTTCATGCTGGTCATAGTTGACCCGGGCAATCCGCAGGCCCGGGCTGCCCACTGACACCTTCAATGCCGCCGCCGCATCCACCGACAACGCCGTGGGCACAATCTCGAAGCGCACCCGCCCGTAGTGCAAATCGTAATGCCGCGCATACAACTCGGTGATCGACTGATTCAAATCGAAATCGAGGATCCCGGGAAAGTACTGCGGGTTCAGATAGTGCTCCACATACAGCACCAGTCGCCCGTCGATCCGTCGCGAGCGGCAGATCTGGATCACGCTCGACAGCGCCGGCAATTGCAGCCAGGCACAGACCGCCGCCGATGCCGGTTGCAATCGCGCTGAAATCACCTCGGTGGACGGAATCCGCCCCTGGGCGCTGACCATCGCGTGAAAGTGGCTGCGCTGCATGAGGTTGTACGCCAGGCGCGGCGGCGAGACGAACCAGCCGCGCCGCTCCTCGCGGTAGATCTGCCCTTGTGACTCCAGCTGCAACAACGCCTCACGCAAAGTGATCCGCGTGGTGCCGAACAGTTCACTGAGCTTGCGTTCGGCCGGCAATTTGCTGCCAGGAGCCAACAGACCGTGGTCGATCTGTTCCTGGAGTACCTGGCCAATGGCTGTTACCGCTTTTGTTGCCTCTTCACGCATCAACGTTTCCTTTCTGGACTAGACCAGCACCAATTCAGGGCAGAACAGCAGCGCAAACCGGCTCATTCAATAGTCTGCAAGCGTAGGCAGTGCAGATGACCGAGGTGTGACAAAGGCGCCCAACGGTCGCCACTCCCGGCTTTCAAGAACCTGCAATTCATCGGCCAAGTCCCTTGCCAGCCTGGGCTTTGACCATGGTCTACGCTTAGCAGGCCACCCGCGACACCGCCGAACAAAAAGTCATCCCGGGCGACGAACGACATCAAAGTGTCATCCAGCCCCCTTAAATTGGCTCAGGTATTGCTGACCTAGACCAACACACACCGCAATCGCAGCGTTGAACACGACCCAAGGAGCTTCGGAATGAAACAGTTTTTCCTGGCATCACTGTTAGGCTCGACCATTGCAATGTGCACCGCCGCCATGGCGGCCGACACCGATCTGAAAACCCTGGAAGCCGCTGCGAAAGCGGAAGGCGCCGTCAACAGCGTCGGCATGCCCAATGACTGGGCCAACTGGGCCGGCACCTGGAAAGACCTGAGCGACAAATACGGCCTCAAGCACATCGACACCGACATGAGTTCGGCCCAGGAGATCGCCAAGTTCGCCGCGGAAAAAGACAACGCCAGCGCCGACATCGGCGACGTCGGTGCAGCGTTCGGCCCGATCGCGGTCAAGCAAGGCGTGGTGCAACCGTACAAGCCTTCGACCTGGGATCAGATTCCAGCCTGGGCCAAGGACAAGGACGGCAACTGGGCGCTGGCCTACACCGGCACCATCGCCTTCATCGTCAACAAAAAGCTGCTGCACGGTTCCGAAGTGCCGACCAAGTGGGCTGACCTCAAGACCGGCAAGTACAAGGTTTCCATTGGTGACGTAAGCACTGCTGCCCAGGCTGCGAACGGCGTTCTGGCCGCGGCACTGGCCAATGGTGGCGACGAGAAGAACCTGCAACCTGCGCTGTTGCTGTTCGCCGACATCGCCAAGCAGGGTCGCCTTTCGATGTCCAACCCGGTCATTGGTGCCATGGAAAAAGGCGAAATCGAAGTCGGCGTGGTCTGGGACTTCAACGGCCTGAGCTACAAGGCCAAGATGGCCAATCCGGATGATTACGTGGTGCTGATCCCGTCCGACGGTTCGGTGATTTCCGGTTACACCACCATCATCAACAAATATGCCAAGAACCCCAATGCCGCCAAGCTGACCCGCGAATACATCTTCAGCGACGCCGGCCAGATCAACCTGGCAAAAGGCAACGCCCGACCGATCCGTGCCGAGCACATCACGCTGCCAGAAGAAGTGAAAGCCAAGCTGCTGCCAAACGAGCAGTACAAAAAGGTCACGCCGATCAAGGACGCCGATGCATGGGAGAAGACTTCCAAGGCCCTTCCGCAGAAGTGGAATGAAGAAGTCATCGTCAATATGCAGTAACCCTGTGGCCCACCATTTTTTGATGGACCAATGAGAATCCCTGTGGGAGCGAGCTTGCTCGCGATAGCGATTAGACATTCAACATAGATGTTGACTGGCAGTCCCTCATCGCGAGCGAGCTCCCACAGTGGATCGAGTGAGTTCCGAATATCTGTTTCACGGAGTCATCGCCCCTATGAAGCACAACGTCATCCTTGTCGTGCTCGACGRCCTCAACCATGAGGTCGCCCGCCACGCCATGGGGCACCTGCAGGCTTACGTCGGCGCCGGACGTGCCGCACTCTACAAACTGGAGTGCGAGTTGCCGGCCCTGTCCCGCCCGCTGTACGAATGCATCCTGACCGGCGTTGCGCCCATCGACAGCGGCATCGTCCACAACAATGTCTCGCGCCTGTCCAACCAGCGCAGCATCTATCACTACGCTACCGACGCAGGTCTTGTGACTGCCGCTGCGGCTTATCACTGGGTCAGCGAGCTGTACAACCGTTCGCCCTTCGTGGCGGCCCGGGATCGCCACACCGATGATCCGCAACTGCCGATCCAGCACGGGCATTTCTACTGGAACGATCACTACCCGGATTCGCACCTGTTCGCCGACGCCGAAAACCTGCGCCTGCGCCATGCGCCGAACTTTTTGCTGATCCACCCGATGAATATCGACGACGCCGGGCACAAGCACGGCCTCGACACCCCGCAGTACCGCAACAGCGCCCGCTCGGCCGACATCATCCTGGCCGACTACCTGCAAGGCTGGCTCGATGCCGGTTATCAGGTGCTGGTCACCGCCGACCATGGCATGAACAACGACCGCTCCCACAACGGCCTGCTGCCGGAAGAACGTGAAGTGCCACTGTTCGTTCTCGGTGATGCGTTCAGCTTCGACGCCGACGCCGCGCCGAAACAGACAGAGATCTGCGGCACCGTCTGCCAATTGCTGGGCGTGCCCCACGACAAACCGGTCTGCCGGGAGCTGTTGAAGTGAATTCCATGACCCGCAGTAAATGGCTCGCTGCCCTGTGCCTGGTCCCGTTTGCGTTGTTCTTCATCGTGTTCGAGATCGCACCGCTGACCTGGGTGATGATCAACAGCCTGCAATCTGAAGAATTCGGCTGGGGCCTGGCCAACTTCAGCAAGATCTTCAGCTCGAAGTTTTACCTGCAGGCCATCCAGTACAGTCTTGAGATCAGCTTCTGGTCCAGCGTGTTCGGGATCATCATCGCGATACTGGGCGCCTACTCCCTGCGCCGGGTCGATTCGAAACTGCGCAACTTCGTCAACGCCTTCGCCAACATGACCAGCAACTTCGCCGGTGTGCCGCTGGCGTTCGCGTTCATCATTTTGCTCGGCTTCAACGGCAGCTTCACCATCATGCTCAAGCAGGCCGGCATCATTCAGGATTTCAACCTGTACTCGAAAACCGGGCTGATCATTCTCTACACCTACTTCCAGATTCCCCTCGGCGTACTGTTGCTGTACCCGGCCTTCGATGCCTTGCGCGAAGACTGGCGCGAGTCCGCCTCACTGCTCGGTGCGAGCGGCTGGCAATTCTGGCGACACATCGGATTGCCGGTGTTGACACCTGCGTTGCTCGGCACCTTCGTGATCCTGCTGGCCAACGCCCTCGGCGCCTACGCCACGGTGTACGCACTGACCACCGGCAACTTCAACGTGCTGCCGATCCGCATCGCGGCAATGGTGTCCGGTGACATTTCCCTGGACCCGAACCTGGCCAGCGCCCTGGCCGTGGTGCTGGTGGCCTTGATGACCCTGGTGACCATCGTGCATCAGTTGCTGTTGAAGAGGAGCTACCATGTCTCGCGCTGAACTGGGGTCCGCCGGTGTCTACCACCGCGTCGTGGTGTACTTGCTGTTTGCCATCCTGCTGTTGCCGCTGGCCGGCACGCTGATCTACTCGATCGCCAGCAGTTGGTCGGCGACCATTCTGCCCAGTGGCTTCACCCTCAAATGGTACATCCAGCTATGGAGCGATCCGCGCTTCCTGGATGCGTTCGGGCAATCGTTGCTGGTCTGCGTCGGTTCGTTGATCCTTTCCGTGGTGCTGATTCTGCCGCTGTTGTTCGTGGTGCATTACCACTTCCCGAAACTCGACGCGCTGATGAACATCCTGATCCTGCTGCCCTTCGCTGTGCCACCGGTGGTGTCGTCGGTGGGACTGTTGCAGCTCTATGGCTCCGGCCCCTTCGCCATGGTCGGCACGCCGTGGATCCTGATCGGTTGCTACTTCACCGTGGCGCTGCCGTTCATGTACCGGGCGATCACCAACAACCTGCAAGCGATCAACCTGCGCGACCTGATGGATGCCGCCCAGTTGCTCGGCGCCAGCACCTTTCAAGCCGCATTCCTGGTGGTGCTACCGAACCTGCGCAAGGGCCTGATGGTGGCACTGCTGCTGTCGTTCTCGTTTCTGTTCGGTGAATTCGTGTTCGCCAACATCCTCGTGGGCACCCGCTACGAAACCCTGCAGGTCTACCTCAACAACATGCGCAACAGCAGCGGTCATTTCACCAGTGCGCTGGTGATTTCCTACTTCTTCTTTGTGCTGGTTCTGACTTGGATCGCCAATATCTTGAACAAGGACAAAAGCGAATGAGCTACGTCAGCGTCCAACATCTTCAGAAAAGCTACTCTCAAGTAGGGCAGGCGGGCACTACGGTGTTCAGCGACATCAATTGCGAAATCCGGAAAGGTGAATTCGTCACCCTGCTCGGCCCGTCCGGTTGCGGCAAATCCACCCTGCTGCGCTGCATCGCCGGCCTGACCTCGGTGGATGGCGGCAAGATCCTCCTGGACAATCAGGACATCGTGCCCCTGAGCCCGCAAAAACGCGGGATCGGCATGGTGTTCCAGAGCTATGCCCTGTTCCCCAACATGAGCGTGGAGCAAAACGTCGCCTTCGGCCTGCGCATGCAGAAGGTCAACGCCGACGACAGTCAGAAGCGCGTCGCCGAAGTGTTGAAACTGGTGGAACTGAACGACTTCGCCTCGCGTTATCCGCATCAATTGTCCGGCGGCCAATGCCAGCGCGTGGCCCTCGCCCGCTCGTTGGTGACCCGCCCGCGCCTGTTGCTGCTCGACGAACCGTTGTCGGCCCTGGACGCGCGGATTCGCAAGCTCCTGCGCGAACAGATCCGTCAGATCCAGCGCGAGCTGGGCTTGACCACGATTTTCGTCACACACGATCAGGAAGAAGCCCTGACCATGTCTGACCGGATTTTCCTCATGAATCAGGGAAAAATCGTACAAAGCGGCGACGCCGAAACCCTCTACACCGCCCCGGTGGATGTGTTCGCCGCCGGGTTTATCGGCAACTACAACCTGCTGGATGCCGACAGCGCTTCGAAGCTGTTGCAGCGACCGATCAGCAAGCGCATCGCCATCCGCCCGGAAGCCATCGAACTGAGCCTCAATGGCGAACTGGACGCACAGGTGCGTAGCCACAGCCTGCTGGGCAACGTGATTCGCTACCGGATCGAAGCCCGGGGCGTAGAATTGGTGGTGGACGTTCTGAACCGCTCGGCGGCCGACCTGCATCCCGACGGCCAACGTCTGGCGCTTTCCATCGATCCGACGGCCCTGTGTGAGGTAGCCTGATGACTTTGCTGACGCTGAAGAGAGAACTGCACTGATGGCCCTGGCAATTTTTGATCTGGACGAAACCCTGATCCACGGCGACTGCGCCTCACTGTGGAGCGAGCAAATGGTCCGCCTCGGTTGGGTCGATGGCGAATCGTTCCTGCGTCGCGACAAGGAACTGATGGATGCCTACGGCCGCGGCCACCTGGCGATGGAGGACTACATGGCCTTCAGCCTGGAACCGTTGATCGGTCGCACGCCCGCAGAGGTCGAGCATCTGGTTGGCCCATGGGTGGAAGACTTCATCGAACCGATCATCTTCAGCGACGCCACCAAAACCATCGCGGCGCATCGCAAGGCCGGTGACCGGATTCTGGTGATTTCGGCCTCGGGCACCCATCTGGTCGGCCCCATCGCCGAACGCCTGGGCATCGACGAGATTCTGGGCATCGAACTGGAAGTCACCCACGGCGTTTACAGCGGCCATACCGTCGGCACCCTGACCTACCGCGAAGGCAAGATCACCCGCTTGCTGGAGTGGCTGGATGCAGAGGAGGAAAACCTCGAAGGCGCGAGCTTCTATTCCGACTCACGCAACGATCTGCCGTTGTTGCTGAAAGTGGATTACCCCCACGTGGTCAACCCGGATCCGGTGTTGCGCGAGCAGGCTGAAAAAGCCGGGTGGCCGATTCATCTCTGGAAGTAACCCGGATCCCTTGTAGGAGCGAGCCTGCTCGCGATAGCGGTGGATCAGGCGACGTTAATGTTGACCGACCTTCCGCCATCGCGAGCAGGCTCGCWCCTACAGATTCAGGGTGGTCAGGTCAAGCGCTCGTCAATCACCAACACCACCTTCCCCGCCACGGTATTGCTCGCCAGCTCGGCGAACGCCGCCTCGGCATCCTTGATCGGAAAAGCTTTGGCCAATTGCGGGCTCAAGCGCCCCTCGGCAAACAACGGCCACACATGCAGGCGTAGATCGCTGAACAGATCAGCCTTGAACTGCTCATCACGGCTGCGCAGGGTCGAGCCCAGCAACTGCACACGCTTGGCCAGCACCTGGGCCAGATCCAGCTTGGCCTCGCGCCCGCCCATCAGACCGATCAACACCCAACGGCCATCCTGCGCGAGCAGCTTGAGGTTCAAGTCCGCGTAATTGCCGCCCACCGGGTCGAGAATCACGTCGAACGGCCCCAGATCCCGCAGGCTCTCCAGATCGCCATTGCGCACCACGCCGCCCTGGGCGCCCAGCGCTTCGCAGTACGCCAGTCGCTCGGCGGAGCCGACGCTGACCCAGCACGGGTTACCGAAGGCCTTGCACAGCTGAATAGCCGCTGAACCAATTCCACTTGCTCCGGCGTGCAGCAGAACTTTCTGACCCGGCTTGAGAGCAGCAAGTTGAAACAAATTCAGCCAGACCGTTGCATAGACTTCCGGCAGCGCTGCCGCTTCCGCCAGAGACATTTCGTCGGGAACCGGCAGCACGTGCCGTCCGTCGACAACCACCTCTTCGGCCATGCCGCCCCCGGCCAGCAAGGCGCAAACCCGATCGCCAATCTGCCAGGAGGAACCGGCGCCCACCTCGCTGATCACGCCCGAGCACTCTAGACCAAGCACTTGGCTGGCCCCTGGCGGCGGCGGATAAAGGCCGGCTTTCTGTAATAAATCGGCGCGATTGAGACCTGCTGCCGCCACTCGAATACGAACTTGTCCTACATCGCACGTAGGACTCGGCTCTTCAACCCACACCACTCGACCGTCAACGCCTTGCAATGCTTTCACAGTGCCTCCATAGTGAGTCTGGACTGAGCCCGAAGCTATAGCGTCGGGCTTTTTGCATTATGCGACCGGTTCCCAAAGATCCGGCGACTTCAAAGACGGCCTAATATGCGTTATCAATTGTCCCCGCGTCGAATCAGCATGAAGCATCTGTTCCCCAGCACTGCCCTCGCCTTATTCATCGGTATCGGCTTGCTGCCGATGTCGGGCAATACATTCGCAGCCAATAGCTGGGACAATCTTCAACCCGATCGTGACGAAGTGATCGCCAGTCTGAACGTCGTGGAGTTACTCAAACGCCACCACTACAGCAAGCCGCCACTCGATGACGCGCGCTCGGTGATCATCTACGACAGCTACCTCAAGCTGCTGGATCCGTCGCGTAGCTACTTCATGGCCAGCGACATTGCCGAATTCGACAAGTGGAAGACGCAGTTCGACGACTTCCTCAAGAGTGGCGACCTGAACGCCGGGTTCACCATCTACAAGCGCTACCTGGACCGCGTGAAGGCGCGTCTGGACTTCGCCCTTGCCGAGCTGGGCAAAGGCGTCGACAAGATCGACTTCACCACCAAGGAAACCTTGCTGATCGACCGCAAGGACGCTCCTTGGCTCAAATCCACCGCAGAACTCGATGACCTGTGGCGCAAACGCGTCAAGGATGAAGTGCTGCGGATGAAGATCGCCGGCAAAGAGCCCAAGCAGATCCAGGAAACCCTGACCAAGCGCTACAAGAACCAGTTGGCACGCCTGGACCAGACCCGCGCGGAAGACATCTTCCAGGCGTACATCAATACCTTCGCCATGTCCTACGACCCGCACACCAACTATCTGTCGCCGGATAATGCGGAGAACTTCGACATCAACATGAGCCTGTCCCTCGAGGGCATCGGTGCCGTGTTGCAGAGCGATAACGACCAGGTGAAAGTCGTACGCCTGGTGCCGGCAGGTCCGGCGGACAAGACCAAGCAGGTTGCACCGGCCGACAAGATCATCGGCGTTGCCCAGGGCAACAAGGAAATGGTCGACGTGGTGGGCTGGCGCCTGGACGAAGTGGTCAAGCTGATTCGTGGTCCGAAGGGCACCATTGTGCGCCTGGAAGTCATCCCGGCCAGCAATGCGCCGAACGACCAGACCACCAAGATCGTGCCGATCACCCGTGAAGCGGTGAAGCTCGAAGACCAGGCCGTGAAGAAATCGGTACTGAACCTGAAGCAGGACGGCAAGGACTACAAGCTCGGCATTATCGAAATCCCGGCGTTCTATCTGGACTTCAAGGCCTTCCGTGCCGGCGACCCGGATTACAAGAGCACCACCCGCGACGTCAAGAAACTGCTGACCGAGTTGCAGAAAGAGAAAGTCGACGGCGTGGTCATCGACCTGCGTAACAACGGCGGCGGTTCCTTGCAAGAGGCCACCGAGCTGACCAGCCTGTTCATCGACAAAGGCCCGACCGTGCTCGTGCGTAACGCCGATGGCCGCGTCGATGTCCTGGAAGATGAAAACCCGGGCGCATTCTACAAAGGCCCGATGGCGTTGCTGGTCAACCGCCTGTCCGCCTCGGCATCGGAGATTTTTGCCGGCGCCATGCAGGACTACCACCGCGCACTGATCATCGGCGGCCAGACCTTCGGCAAAGGCACCGTGCAGACCATTCAGCCGCTCAACCATGGCGAACTGAAACTGACCCTGGCCAAGTTCTACCGGGTTTCCGGGCAGAGCACCCAGCATCAGGGCGTCTTGCCGGACATCGATTACCCGTCGATCATCGACACCAAGGAAATCGGTGAAAGCGCCCTGCCGGAAGCCATGCCATGGGACACCATCAAGGCCGCCATCAAGCCTGCGCTGGATCCGTTCAAACCGTACATTTCGCAGCTCAAGTCCGAGCATGACGTGCGGACGGCCAAGGATGCAGAGTTCGTGTTCATCCGGGACAAGCTGGCCCTGGCGCAGAAACTGATGTTGGAAAAAACCGTCAGCCTCAATGAAGCCGAGCGTCGTGCCCAACATGCCGACATTGAAGCCAAACAGCTGGCCATGGAAAACATCCGTCGCAAGGCCAAGGGCGAAGAACCACTCAAAGAGCTGAAGAAAGAAGACGAGGACGTCATTGCGGCCGAAGATGACAAAACCAAACCGGAAGACGACGCCTACCTGAGCGAAACCGGGCGGATTCTGCTGGACTACCTGAAACTCAACACGGCAGTGGCCAAGCACTGAGTTTTTACAAACAGCTGATGGCAATTTAATGCTGACGCCCCCGGAGCGTCATCAAACAGTCATCGTTCTGTCGTGAAATGGAGGACCGGGCGTGCTCTTTACCAAGGGCACGCCCGGTCCTTTTTTTATCGCCAGAGATCGCCATGACCACAACCGAACAGCTGAGTGCATTGAGCTCGATCCTGACTCAAAGCGGTTTGCACAGCCTGTTCCAGCCGATCATCAGCCTCTCTGAACGACGCATTCTCGGCTACGAAGCCCTCAGTCGCGGCCCCTCCAACAGCCCTCTGCACTCCCCGGTCGCCCTGTTCGCCGTCGCCCGCCAGGCCGGACGTCTGAGCGAGCTGGAAATTGCCTGCCGCGAGAGTGCTTGCCGACGCTTCAATGAACAGCAATTGCCTGGCCTGCTGTTCCTTAACGTATCCCCGGAATCCCTGCTTGAAGCGGCCCACCAACCGGGGCGCACCCTGCAACTGCTGCAAGACTTCGGCATCCCTCCGAGCCAGGTGGTCATCGAGTTGACCGAACAAACGCCAACGGATGATTTCCAGCTGCTGCAAACCGCCCTGCATCACTATCGGGCGATGGGGTTTTCGATTGCGCTGGATGATCTGGGGGCGGGCTATTCAAGTTTGCGGTTGTGGTCTGAACTGCGGCCGGACTACGTGAAAATTGACCGACACTTCATTGATGGCATTCATCAGGATGCGCTCAAGCGTGAATTCGTCGGTTCGATCCTGCAAATCGCCAAGGCTTCGCGGGCGCAAGTCATCGCCGAAGGTATCGAACTACCGGAAGAGCTCACGGTGCTGACCGAAATGGGCGTGGACCTGGTGCAGGGCTACCTGCTCTGCCGCCCCCAGGAACACCCACCGCGGGATGCCCGGGCAATGATGCCCCGACAGGACAGCATCGCCGTTGTACTGAGCGAAGACGGCAGCGACCTCAGCGCCCTGCTCAACGAGCAACCCGCGGTGAACCGTGACACCCCCACCGCCACGGTGCTCGAAACCTTTCGCCGCCAGGCCAACCTGAACTCGCTGGCGGTCCTGGATGAACAGGGTCAGCCCTGCGGCATTGTTCATCGCCATTCGCTCTCCGACGTCCTGCTCAAGCCCTTTGCCACCGACCTGTTCGCCCGCAAGCCGATCAGCCGCTTGATGAGCGATGACTTCCTCGCCGTCGAACTGAGCCAGTCGCTGCAACAAGTCAGCCGCCTGATCACCAGCCGTGCCCGCCAGCGCATCGAAGAAGATTTCATCATCACGCTCAATGGCGGCTATCTCGGGCTTGGCCGGGTGATTGACGTGCTCAAGTTGATTACGGAACTGAAGATCCAGCAGGCCCGCTACGCCAACCCGCTGACCTTGCTGCCGGGCAACGTGCCGATCCGGCAATGCCTGACACGACTGCTGCAACAGCAACGGGAATCGGTGATCTGCTACGTGGACATCGACAGTTTCAAGCCTTTCAACGACATCTACGGCTACGGCCGCGGCGACGAAGTCCTGCTGTGCCTGGCGCAATGCCTGAACGACCGCGTCGACCCGGCCCGCGACTTTGTCGGCCACATCGGTGGTGATGACTTCCTGCTGGTGCTCGGCCCGGAAGACTGGCGCAAACGTTTGAACCAGCTGCTCGACGACTTCCAGAGCCAGTGCCGGCGTTTCTACCGCAGCGAGCACCTGGAAGCCGGCTGCTTCGTCGCTCCGAATCGCCAGGGCGTGCGTCAGGAGTTTGCGCTGTTGTCACTGTCGATCGGGGTGGTGCATTTGCACCCACAGGCCTGCGGACAACTCGATGCGAGCCAGCTGGCCGAGATGGCATCACAGGCCAAGCACCATGCGAAGAATGTGCAAGGGTATAGCGTGCATGTGATTGATAGCCTGGTGGTGCCGGAGCCCGAAAGGGTTTGGCTGACAGGGCAGCGCTGATTGATCTGACGCCCCCCCTGTAGGAGCTGGCTTGCCAGCGAAGACGCCAGATCAAACAACCTGAATCTCGATTTGATCCCCACCTATATCCTTCAAGAAGACCCCGCCCACAACCACCGCCCGATCACATCGATCACATCACAGCCATCACCGGGCAGCCTGGGGTTATAGGTCCGACTCGCGAGACGCCAGCTCTTGCAACTTGATCTGTGCCAATGGATGCCCGGCCTTGGCGGCGATCCCCCAGAACCGCACTGCTTCAACCGGGTCCGGAGCCTTGCTCGCCGTCCCGGCCAGACTGATCACACCCACTTGATACGCCGCCTTGCCATCGCCCGCCAACGCCGCCAGGCGCAACAAACGCACGCCCTCCTCACGAGCACCGAGGCCGACGCCGCGAAACGTCAGGATGTGCCCATAGAAGCTCTGGGCGCCGACATCGCCCAGGTTGGCCATGCGTGCGAACTGGCCTTCGAGCCAGCGCCAGCCACGTGGCTGACGGACAAACCACGACCAGTGAAACAACTGGCGCGCGAGCCAGTATCCGGCTCGCGCCTTGAGTCGCAAAAACACTCAGGCCTCGGCCGATTCCGGGTATTCGTACTCGAACACCCGCACCACTTCCGAAGCATGCCAGGACGCGGCGGCGACACCGTCCGACGGCCCGGAAAAACGCCCGAGACGCTCGACACATTCAAAGAATCCGGTGCGCGGCAAGCGGCTGGCGCCCTGACTGATCACCAGTGAACTGCGCAATGGCTGCTCCGCCCTGGCGTCCAGGGCCGCCAGATGCTCAAGGGCCGCTGTCAGGGTTTGCATGGCCGGTGTCGGCAACTGCAAACGTTCCAGTAATGCCCGATAAGTCAGGAGATGGCGCTGACGACGCGCCTGATCCAGTTCGCCCAGCAATCCGTCCCAATGTTGACGACTGATGCGTACGCTCACGATTCATCCCTCCACCCCGGCACCGTCAATTCCCAGGCCAGGCTGCGACGAATCGCGGCGTCGGGCAGACGCTCGCCACTTTCGATCATGGCCAGGTAAGACGGGCTGATGCCTACCGTGCGGGCCAACACCTCGATGGCGATGCCCTTTCCTTCGCGCAAACTGCGTAGTTGGTCCAGACCCGGAAGAATCGCGTCTGGTGTTGCCGCCTGAAGCTTCGTGGCTTCAGGCGACGCTTGCTCCTTGATGCCTGCTGCTTTCAGTAACGCCTGATACTGAGCCCATGGCAGAACCGCATATTCGGGCTCGCCTTCGCGTGTAATTATCTGAATATCCATGACTACCCCGTAGGACAACAACACTTAGCGAGTCGGCACTTTTCCCTAGAAGTGTAATCCTAACAGCGGCCAAGGTCGCGGGGGGCATCAATCTGTGAACAGGTCAAAATCGACTCAGTGTTTTTTCGGGCCTTGAAGTTGCAGTTGCTCGGGGGTATCAGGCAGGCGCTCAACCACCGCGAGCTTCTCCGGCACCTGCCGTTTGCGCCAGGCGCGGAAGGCATTGAGTTCGTCGTCGAGCACTTTCATAAGCCACGCCAATACCGCGATGTCATCGAGCATGCCGAACACCGGAATGAAATCCGGGATCGCATCCACCGGGCTGAGGAAGTACATCAGGCCCGCGACGACCGAAACCAGCGCCTTGGGGCTGATGGCGCGATACTCACCACGCCAGTAGGCCAGGCAGAGTGCCTGCAACAGCTTCAAATCATCTTTGAGTTTGCCCAGTCGGTTGCCTTGGCTCGCGCCCTTGCTGGCGACTGCGAACAACAGGGCCGGCAATCGGCCACGTGCCAGCAGGCGTCCGGCCAGCGGCAGGAAACGAGCGAAATTCCAGGGTGCTTTCATGATTCCTCCCGTTGAAATGTTATCCACACAAATTGTGGATAACCTTGTGAACAGAGCTGCTTTTCATCGCTGTAAGCCCCGTTTTACAAGGCCTGCGTTCAGATCGGGCGTTTTTTACCCATCAAAAAAAACCTATAATTTCATTGACTTGGCGGACTTGTGCATCTAACGCCAACGCCTACTATGCCTGAGACTCCGGCCTGGAGCGTCTGTTCGTTTTGTTTACCCGTGCCAAACGCCAGATGCAACAACGCCCCGCATGAGCGAGGCGTTGTTATCGAAGCAGGCGCCGATTACTTGGCTGCGTCGTCTTCTTTTGCCGGATCCTTGATGGCCAGCAGTTCCAGGTCGAATACCAGCACCGAGTTGGCCGGAATCGCCGGGCTCGGGCTTTGAGCGCCGTATGCCAGGTCAGCAGGGATGTACAGTTTGTACTTCTCGCCAACGTGCATCAGTTGCAGGCCTTCGACCCAACCCGGGATCACACCGCTGACCGGCAGATCGATCGGGCTGCCGCGCTCGACGGAACTGTCGAATACGGTGCCGTTGGTCAGCTTGCCGGTGTAGTGAACGGTCACTACGTCAGTCGGCTTTGGCTGAGGGCCATCGGCTTTCTGCACGACTTCGTACTGCAAGCCCGAAGCGGTGGTGGTCACGCCGGCTTTCTTGGCGTTTTCTTCGAGGAATTTCTTGCCGGCAGCGGCCGACTCTTCGCTCATCTTGGCCATGCGTTCTTCGGCACGCTTTTGCAGTGCGGCGAACGCCTCAACCAGTTCTTCGTCCTTGAGCTTCTGCTCTTTCTTGCCGACGGCGTCTTCGATGCCCTGGGCTACAGCTTTGGAATCCAGGTCATCCATGCCTTCCTGAGCCAGGCTCTTGCCCATGTTCAGGCCAATGCCGTAGGAAGCTTTTTGCGCCGGAGTTTTCAGCTCTACGCTGGTCTGCGAATCACAACCCGCGAGTACCAGGCCAACCAGGGCCACCGCCGCCGCCAACCGATGCTGTTTCATGCTATTTCCTTGTTCATGCGCCTAAAGGGCAATCGAGTAAAGCCGCGAGCTTATCAGGCCGCCACGACCAATGGCTACCGGCATGAGAACCGGAAACGCTTGATAAGTTCAGGTGTTTAAACGCATTTCACCATTCGGCCGATGAAGCTTCTTTCATCTTGTTCCGACGCAGACTGATTCCTGAACCTGCAACATATGGCGTAATGGCCTCTTGCCGCACCTTGGGTACTCGGGCATAACGGCATGATCATTCGACAAGGACGTTTATCTTGCACCTCTTCTTTCGCTTACTGGTTCTCATCGCAGTACTTCTCGGGCTGGTCTTGGCCGTGGTTCTTTACTACGTCGCCAACCCGAAATTGCCGGCCTGGTCACCTCCACGACAGGTGCATTACCTGGAGCAATGGAGCGCCGCCGATCGAGAGACTTATTACTTCATACCCCAGGGCACTCAGGTCAAAGGCTTGCGCTATGACTGGTTCACCGCCCTTGAACTGCCCTTCTCGCAGCAACGCTTCGCCGCCCCCGAGTACCTCGCCCGCTTCGGTTTCCTGGTGGACCCCGGCCAGAAACCGACTCCGAATAACCCCGGCAACCTCCCGGCAGGCTTTACCCGGCACCAGAATACGGGGAGCCCGGATGTGTTTCTGGATGTCACCTGCGCGGCCTGCCACACCGGTGAACTGCGCTTCAAGGGTCAAGCCGTGCGTATCGACGGCGGCTCGGCGCAGCACGTCCTGCCGTCCAGTGTTCCTACACTCAAAGGGGGCAGTTTCGGACAAGCACTGGTAGCCAGCCTGGCCTCGACTTACTACAACCCGTGGAAGTTCGAACGTTTCGCACGCAACGTGCTGGGCCAGGACTACGACGCCCGCCACCAACAGTTGCGCAAAGAATTCAAGTCCTCACTCGATACGTTCCTCAAGGTGGCCTGGAACGACACCCATCGCGGGCTCTATCCGACCGAGGAAGGCCCGGGGCGCACAGACGCCTTCGGGCGCATTGCCAACGCCAGCTTCGGTGATGCGATCTCCCCCGACAACTACCGTGTGGCCAATGCCCCGGTCGATTATCCGCAGTTGTGGGATATGTGGACGTTCGAATGGGTGCAGTGGAACGGCTCGGCGAAACAACCGATGGCGCGCAACATCGGCGAAGCGTTGGGTGTCGGCGCCACGCTGAACTTCTTCGACAAGAACGACCAGCCACTGATGGGCGACGCCCGCTATCCCTCAAGTGTCCGTGTGCGCGACCTGCACCTGATCGAACAGACCCTGCAACGACTCAAGCCTCCTGCCTGGCCGGAAGATCTGTTGGGCGCGGTCGACAAACCTCTGGCAGCAAGGGGGCGCGCCTTGTTCGCCGAAAACTGCGCGGGTTGTCATGTACCGCACACCACCCAGGGCGACGGGCGATACGTTCAGCACCTGAAAATGATCCCGGTGGATTACATTGGCACAGACCCCGGCGCAGCCAACAACATCGCCGACCACCGCTTCGACCTGACTGCGCTGCAATGGAATCAGGCGGAGCTGGAAAAACTTGATGTGGAGCCAAAACCCACCGAACCAATGGACCTGAGCAAAATGTCCGTGGCCAAGGGGTTGGCCTATGTCACCGCCTATGTCCAGGACCGAGCGTATCAAGACGCCAATGTCACCCCTGCCGAGCGTGCTGAAATGGACGGTTTCGGCCTGCCGATCGGCGTGCGCGAATTGCGTTCCTACAAGGCCAGGCCATTGGCGGGGGTATGGGCGACAGCACCGTTTCTGCACAACGGTTCGGTACCGAGCATTTATCAATTGCTGTCGCCTCAGGATGAGCGTGTGACCACGTTCTACAAAGGCTCTTTCGAATACGACCCACAGCATCTGGGATATCGCACCGAAGCCTTCAACAACGCTTTTCTGTTCGACACGCAAATCACCGGCAACCACAACAGCGGTCATGAATTCCGTGCCGGCAATCTCGGCAATGGCGTGATCGGCCGCGGGCTGCAGCCGCAGGAACGCCGGGCACTGCTGGAATACCTGAAAGTGTTGGGCGGCCCGCTGGAAGCGCAATTGCCATGACCACAGTCTCAGCCAAAAGGACTTTCTCATGCTGACAACACTCTGGCTGCGCCTAGGCGCCTTCCTCGGCAAGCTGTCGCTGTGGTTGCTGGGTCTCGGCGTGCTTGGCTGGGCCCTGGCCAGCGCCTGGTTTGCCTGGCAGCATCGCGGGCCGGTCTCGGCGCAGGAGTTGATTGCGGACAACGAAGCCGCGATGACCCAGGACATCATCCAGACCGCCGTGCGCATCGTCGATCAGCACCGCGAAAGCACCCGCTACCTGCGGGACGCCCATGCCAAGGCCCACGGCTGTGTGAAGGCCGAAGTCCAGGTGCTGCCGGAACTGCCAAGCGAGCTGCGCCAGGGCGTATTCAGCGAGCCGGGCAAAACCTGGCAAGCGACGATGCGCCTGTCCAACGGCAATGCCTACCCGCAGTTCGACAGCATCCGCGACGCCCGGGGCATGGCGATCAAACTGTTCGATGTTCCAGGCAAACAACTGTTGAGCGAACAGCAGGGGCGAGGCGAACAGGACTTTGTGATGTTCAGCCACCCGAACTTCTTTGTGAGCAATGTCGCCGAATACCGTCAGAACGTCGCCGCTCAAGCCGACGGTGAAAAGATGATGGCTTTCTTCCCCGGCCGGGATCCACGTGCCTGGCAGGTTCGCCATCTGTTCATTGCCCTGGCGACACTGGCCCCTGCCCCGCCAAGCCCAACCCGGACGACATACTTTTCGGTTTCGCCCTACAAATTCGGTGAAGCCAATGCGAAGTTCCGGGTCGCACCCGATCCAGACAGTTGCCCGGCCTACAGCCTGCCGGAACAAAATCGCAAGCTGCCGAACTTTCTGCGCAATGCGCTGAACCAACAGCTGTCGACCGACCGAGTGCCGGCGTGTTTCGCCTTGCAAATCCAGCGACAGGACGCCAACAAGTACATGCCGATCGAAGACACCAGCATTGAGTGGCGCGAAAGCGATGCGCCCTTCGAGACCGTGGCGCGAATCAAGGTTCCGGCGCAGGACTTCGATACACCGGCGCTGAACCTGCAATGCGACAACCAGTCGTTCAATCCCTGGTTTGGCGTCGAGGCGCACCGCCCCATCGGCGGGATCAACCGCCTGCGCAAGGCCGTGTATGAAGCGGTCAGCGACTACCGGCACAGGCGCAATGCCGGACTGTAGGAGCGAGCTTGCTCGCGAAGAAACCATGGGCGCCGCGGGGTATCTGAATTTACGCGTTATCGTTCACGACCTTCGCGAGCCAGCTCGCTCCTACAGAGAGCGAGGAAAGCCAAATCCAGGACAGCAAAAAGCCCGCACAAGGCGGGCTTTCTGTGGCGATCTGGCGTTCAGTGTTCCAGATTACCGAATATGGCGCAGCGGACGGGACTCGAACCCGCGACCCCCGGCGTGACAGGCCGGTATTCTAACCGACTGAACTACCGCTGCGCGTAGCGTTGAAAGTGGTGGGTGATGACGGGATCGAACCGCCGACATTCTGCTTGTAAGGCAGACGCTCTCCCAGCTGAGCTAATCACCCTTTACCTTCGTTGCGGGGCACATTATGCCACAGGTTTTTATAAAATGTTGATTTATTTGAAGTTTTTTTCAAAAAATCTAAAAACCGGTGAAACGACGCAACCCACAGGAACAACAGTCAAACTTGAGGCAGAAAAAAGCCCGCCTAAGCGGGCTTTTCCGTGGTGACCTGGCGTTCAGTGTTCCAGGTTACCGAATATGGCGCAGCGGACGGGACTCGAACCCGCGACCCCCGGCGTGACAGGCCGGTATTCTAACCGACTGAACTACCGCTGCGCGTAACACTGAAAACGAATGGTGGGTGATGACGGGATCGAACCGCCGACATTCTGCTTGTAAGGCAGACGCTCTCCCAGCTGAGCTAATCACCCTTCGCTTCGGTGTGGCGCGCATTCTACGGAGCGACCCAACCTCTGGCAAGCACTTTTTAAAATAATTTTCCGAGGCCTTCCAAAGGCTTAGAGAAAGGTTGGCCTATGGCACGGCGAAGACAATAATGCCCCCCTTTGTATAAAGGAGAGACTCGCCCCATGTGGTTCAAAAACCTGCTTATCTATCGCCTGACCCAAGATCTGCCTGTTGATGCCGAGGCGTTGGAAACTGCACTGGCCACCAAACAGGCGCGCCCATGTGCAAGCCAGGAGTTGACCACCTACGGTTTCGTCGCGCCATTCGGCAAAGGCGAAGATGCGCCGCTGGTGCATGTCAGCGGTGACTTCCTGCTGGTGTCCGCGCGCAAGGAAGAACGTATTTTGCCGGGCAGCGTCGTGCGTGACGCGGTCAAGGAAAAGGTCGAAGAGATCGAAGCCGAGCAAATGCGCAAGGTCTATAAGAAGGAGCGCGATCAGATCAAGGATGAAATCATCCAGGCCTTCCTGCCCCGCGCCTTTATCCGCCGCTCGTCGACCTTCGCCGCCATCGCGCCGAAACAGGGCCTGATCCTGGTCAACTCGGCCAGCCCGAAACGCGCCGAAGACTTGCTGTCGACCTTGCGCGAAGTGATCGGCACCCTGCCGGTGCGTCCACTGACCGTGAAGATGTCCCCGACCGCAACCATGACCGAGTGGGTCACCACGCAGAAAGCCGCGGACGATTTCTTTGTACTGGACGAGTGCGAACTGCGCGACACCCACGAAGACGGCGGCATTGTGCGTTGCAAGCGTCAGGACCTGACCAGCGAAGAAATCCAGTTGCACTTGAGCACCGGCAAAGTGGTCACCCAACTGTCCCTGGCCTGGCAGGACAAACTGTCGTTCGTCCTCGACGACAAAATGGTGGTCAAGCGCCTCAAGTTCGAAGACCTGCTGCAAGACCAGGCGGAACAGGACGGAGGCGACGAAGCCCTGGGCCAACTGGATGCCAGCTTCACCCTGATGATGCTGACCTTCGGCGACTTCCTGCCGGCGCTGGTTGAAGCGCTGGGTGGCGAAGAGACTCCGCAGGGGATCTAAACCCTGGCGATGTCCAAATTGTAGGAGCGAGCCTGCTCGCGATWGCGGGMTGTCAGTCAGCATCATTGTTGAATGTCAGTCCGCWATCGCGAGCAGGCTCGCTCCTACATTGGTTTTGTGGTGCTACTTAATAACAAGGATCAGGCCATGCGCGCACTGGCTGCATTGAGTCGTTTTGTCGGCAACACCTTCGCTTACTGGGTATTGATTTTCGCTGTCATGGCGTTTCTGCAGCCGGCATGGTTCCTCGGCCTCAAGGGCGCCATCGTACCCTTGCTGGGGCTGGTGATGTTCGGCATGGGCCTGACCCTCAAACTCGAAGACTTCGCCGAAGTCGCACGCCATCCATGGCGCGTGGCCCTGGGCGTGGTCGCGCATTTCGTGATCATGCCTGGCGTGGCGTGGTTGCTCTGCCAGGCATTCCACTTGCCACCGGAAATCGCTGTCGGCGTGATTCTGGTCGGCTGCTGCCCAAGCGGCACCTCGTCGAACGTGATGACCTGGCTGGCCCGTGGCGACCTGGCGCTGTCGGTAGCCATCGCCGCCGTCACCACCCTCCTCGCCCCGCTGCTGACCCCAGCCCTGATCTGGCTGCTGGCCTCGGCCTGGTTGCCGGTGTCGTTCATGGAGTTGTTCTGGTCGATCCTGCAAGTGGTGCTGTTGCCGATCGTGCTGGGCGTGGTTGCCCAACGGGTACTCGGCGACAAGGTTCGGCATGCGGTGGACGTGTTGCCGCTGGTGTCGGTGCTCAGCATCGTGCTCATCGTCACGGCAGTGGTGGCCGCCAGCCAGGCGAAGATTGCCGAGTCCGGCTTGCTGATCATGGCCGTGGTCATGCTGCACAACAGCTTTGGTTACCTGCTGGGTTACTTCACCGGGCGCCTGTTCAAGCTGCCTCTGGCCCAGCGCAAGTCCCTGGCCCTGGAAGTCGGCATGCAGAACTCCGGGTTGGGTGCCGCGTTGGCGAGTGCACACTTCTCGCCGCTGGCGGCAGTGCCAAGTGCATTGTTCAGTGTCTGGCACAACATTTCCGGGGCATTGCTTTCCACCTATTTCCGTCGCATGAGCGAGAAACAGGATCGGGAAATGGCTGCACAGCAGGCGACTGACTGATTCAAAAACTTGATCCCCGGGTTAATGCTGGGCACTCTATTGCCCATCGCGAGGACGACCTCGCGGCTCGATCGAGTCATTAATCAGGGGACGACCCCGTCAGACGATGGAGGTCTTCATGTCCTGGATCATTCTGTTTTTCGCCGGCCTGTTCGAAGTGGGCTGGGCCGTCGGCCTCAAGTACACCGACGGTTTCACCCGCCCGCTCCCCACTGTGTTGACCGTCGCTGCCATGGCTATCAGCCTTGGCTTGCTCGGCCTTGCCATGAAGGAATTGCCGCTGGGTACGGCCTATGCGATCTGGACCGGTGTCGGCGCCGTGGGCACGGTGATCGCCGGGATCATCCTGTTTGGCGAGTCCATGGCGCTGGTGCGGTTGGCGAGTGTGGCGTTGATCATTAGCGGATTGGTTGGGCTCAAGGTCAGCGCTTAGGCCTCTGCCGCCATCGCGAGCAAGCTCGCTCCCACAGTTGATTGCATTCCAATGTGGGAGCGAGCTTGCTCGCGATGAGGCCTGTTCAAACAACCATTATCTAACAGCCCCGCGCAACTCCCCCACCATCGCCTGCAACTTCGCCGGCTCCGCCACTTCAACCGCCACCGCCGGCCCTGCCACCAACGTCACCCGCGACCACAGGCGATGAAACAGTCCCTTACCCGGATCGCGGCTGAAGAAACTCCCCCACAACCCCTGCAAGGCCAATGGAATCACCGGCACCGGTGTTTCTTCGAGAATCCGCGTCAAGCCGCCCTTGAACTCATTCATTTCGCCATCGGCGGTCAATTTACCCTCGGGGAAGATGCACACCAGCTCACCGTCCTTCAGATACCGGGCAATGCGCGTGAAGGCCTTTTCGTAGATCTGGATGTCTTCATGACGCCCCGCGATAGGAATCGTCCCTGCGGTACGGAAGATGAAGTTCAGCACCGGCAGGTTGTAGATCTTGTAATACATCACGAAGCGAATCGGCCGACGTACCGCGCCGCCAATCAGCAAGGCGTCGACGAATGACACGTGATTGCACACCAGCAACGCCGCGCCTTCATCGGGGATCAGATCCAGATTGCGATGCTCGACGCGGTACATGGAATGGCTGAGCAGCCAGATCATGAAACGCATGGTGAACTCGGGGACGATCTTGAAGATGTAGGCGTTGACGCCGATGTTCAGCAACGACACAACCAGGAACAGCTGCGGGATCGACAGTTTGGCCACGCTCAGCAAGACGATCGAGACAATCGCCGACACCACCATGAACAACGCATTGAGGATGTTGTTGGCGGCAATCACCCGCGCCCGTTCGTTTTCCGCCGTACGTGACTGGATCAGTGCGTACAGCGGCACGATGTAGAAACCACCGAAAACGCCCAGGCCGAGGATGTCGAGCAGTACCAGCCAGGCGTGACCGAAACCGAGGATTTCGATCCAGCCATGGCCGGCGGCGCTGTCCGGTATTGCGCCGGAATGCCACCACAACAGCAGGCCGAAAACGGTCAGGCCGAACGATCCGAACGGCACCAGCCCAATTTCGACTTTACGCCCGGACAATTTCTCACACAGCATCGACCCCAACGCGATGCCGACCGAGAACACCGTCAGAATCAGCGTCACCACGGTTTCGTCGCCGTGCATCCACTCCTTGGCATAGGCCGGGATCTGCGTCAGATAAATCGCCCCGACAAACCAGAACCACGAGTTGCCGACAATCGAGCGTGATACCGCCGGCGTTTGCCCAAGGCCTAGTTTCAACGTGGCCCAGGACTGGCTGAAAATGTTCCAGTTCAGGCGCATTTGTGGCGTGGCGGCCGCTGCCCGGGGAATGCTGCGACTGGCCAGGTAGCCGAGCACGGCAGTGCCGATGATCGCCATGGACACCACAGGCGCGTAATGCGCCGAAGACATCATGATCCCGGCGCCAATGGTGCCGGCGAGGATCGCCAGGAAGGTGCCCATTTCCACCAGGCCATTGCCGCCTACCAGCTCGTCTTCATGCAGGGCTTGCGGCAGGATCGAATATTTCACCGGCCCGAACAGCGCCGAGTGGGTGCCCATGGCGAACAGCGCCACCAGCATCAACGACAGGTGATCGAACATGAAGCCGACGGCGCCGACCGCCATGATGGCGATTTCCCCAAGCTTGATCAGGCGGATCAACGCGTCCTTGGCGAACTTTTCCCCGAATTGCCCGGCCAGGGCCGAGAACAGGAAAAACGGCAGGATAAATAGCAGCGCACACAGGTTGACCCAGATCGAGCGGTCACCTTCGATGGTCAACTTGTACAAGATTGCGAGGATCAACGACTGCTTGAACACGTTGTCGTTGAACGCCCCGAGGGACTGGGTGATGAAGAACGGCAGGAAGCGCCGGGTGCGCAGCAAGGTGAACTGTGAGGGGTGACTCATCTTCCATGTGTCCCTGATGTTAGGTAGCGAGTGGCCTGGATTCTTATTGGATTATCACAAGTCGATCCAGGCCACACCTTACCTAACTTTTGCCGGTTATTTCTTCAATCCGGCAATACACGGCGAGACAAACAGCTCGCCACGCCAGGCGCCCAGCACCGTGCGCTTGCCGACGATCAGCCACATCACCGCCAGCAACGCCACCAGCACACAGCCGAACACACTGAAGAACGTCAGGTTCAAGGTACTGGCCAGCTTCAACGTCGCCAGAGAATAGACGCCCAACGGGAAGGTGAAGCCCCACCAGCCAAGATTGAATGGAATGCCGGCACGCAGGTAGCGCACAGTGATCAGCAACGCCATCAGCATCCACCACAGGCCGAAGCCCCACAAGGTGATGCCGGCCACCAGACCCAGTCCTGCAGCGATCTCACCGACTCCCGGCATACCGTTGGCGGCGAAAATCAGCGGCGCATCGCCGCCCAGTACCAGCATACCCAGCGCACCAGTGCCGATCGGGCCAAGGGCCAGCCAGCTCGAGGCGGCCATGTTTTCGTGGGGCAGTTTATGCAGGGCCATGCGCAGCAACAGAATGGTCAGGATGCTGAAGGCCACCGGCAGGGAAAAGGCCCAGAGTACATAGCTGGTCACCAGCACCACCAGTTGCGAGTGGGCGTCGGCCAGGTGCGGCGCCAGCAAACCACCGCTGGCGGCGGCGACTTCTGCCGCGACCACCGGCAACAGCCAGACGGCGGTCATCTGGTCGATGCTGTGCTCCTGACGGGTGAACATCATGTAGGGAATCAGCACACCGCAGGCCAGCGACATGGCCACATCCAGCCACCACAGCACCTCGGCGACGTGAATCACACCTTCACCCCAGCGCGGCAGGCCGAACACCAGGAAGCCATTGATGATGGTCGCCAGGCCCATGGGGATGGTGCCGAAAAACATCGAAACCGTTGAGTGGCCGAAAATCCGTCGCGCCTCGTCGAAAAACAGCACCCAACGCGCCGTGTATACCGCCGTAAACAGCAGAAACAGGGCGATGTTGAACAGCCAGAGAGCTTCGGCAAAGTTGTGCAAGGCGGGCATGGCGACCGGCAATTGCGCCAGTGCCAACGCCAGCACGCCGGTGCCCATGGTGGCCGCGAACCAGTTAGGGGTGAACTGGCGGATCACCTCGCGGGGATGCTGCAAGTGACTGAACGGTTTGATTCCGGGCTTGATGCTATTGGCGCATGTCATGGCGAACTCCTGTCCTCTTGTGAGGTAGAGCCCATGTTAGATCCGAATCGAATATCGATATAACGGGTAATATCTCTATATCTTATCGATATCACTTATATAGCGTCAGACACTCCCTTCCGATTCGATCACCAATATCCGGGCAGGTCCTACCGGATGCGCCACATGTTCAGTGCCTACCGAGGCATAAAAAATGTCACCGACCTCCAGCAAAGCTTCCCGCTCTAAACCCTCTTCGCGATAACGCATCCGCACTTGCCCATCGAGCACCACGAACACTTCCTCGCCATCGTTGACATGCCACTTGTAGGGTTGATCGGTCCAGTGCAGCCGCGTGGTGATGCCGTTCATATTGGCGATATCCAGCGCGGCCCAGGCACGCTCGCCGGTAAACGATTTGCTGCGGATGATCTTCATGGTCCGATCCTTCGAGTGAGCTGAGTGGGTGCCAAGGCTAACTCAATTTTACCGGTTGGCCTCGCAAACCCTGGCCGAACGCGACCGCAGTAAACCCGCCATTGCAATGAAGGCCAGCACCATCAGCACCGCACCATAACCATCGGTGGTTGCCACCAGACCAAAGGTCCGCGCCAGGTTCCCGGCCAGCAGCGCCGGCAGGCAGAACGCCAGATAACTCAGCACGTAATACGCCGACATCAACCCGGCGCGCTCATGGGGCAAGGCCAGCGGCACCAGACTGCGCACCGCCCCGAGGAAACCGGCGCCGAAGCCACAACCGGCGACCAGCGTGCCGAGGAAAAACAGCGGCAAACTGGCACTGTGCACGCCCAGTAGAATCAGGGCGACTCCCGCCGGCAACGAACTGGCGCCCAGTTGCAGTGCCTTGGTCGCCGCCTGATTGCGCAAGGTGTAAATCATCAGGGCACCGGTCACCGTCAATGCGGCGACGGTCGCCCCGCCAATCAGGTTCGACGTTGAACCCGTCGCCGTGCGCACCAATGAAGGTGCCAGCGACGCGTAAAAACCGCCGAGCGCCCAAGTCGCCGTGTTGAGCGGCAACACCCGCCATAACGTCGCGCGCGCCTGGACCGGCACATGCAGGGTGGGCCGCAATGATGCCCAAGCCCCGGACTGGCGCGTGACGCTCTCCGGCAAACGCCAGACAAATACGGCCTGCATCGCGAACAGAGCAAGTAGCAGCCAATAGGTCAGGTGCAACGGCGCCGGCGCAAACTCGGCCAGCAAACCGCAGCCCATTCCACCCAGAGCCATGCCGAGCAAGGGTGCGACGCTATTGACCAGCGGGCCTTGTTGGCGATCGGTGTCCAGCAAGGTTGCACTCAACACGGCAGTCGCCATGCCGGTGGCAAACCCTTGCAGCACACGGGCACTGATCAGCCACGCAACGCTGTCGGCGTAGATAAACAGCAACATCGCCAGGATGTTCAGCAGCACCGCCGTAAAAATCACCGGTTTGCGCCCCAGGTAATCCGACAGCGAGCCGACCGTCAGCAACGCTGCCAACAGGCTGAGGGCGTAGACGCCGAAAATCAGGGTCAAGGTCGCTGCCGAAAACTGCATCTGCTCCTGATACAGGTGATACAGCGGCGTCGGCGCGGTGGAAGCCGCCAGAAAACTGAGTAAGGTTATTGCCAGAAACCACAGGCTGGCACGATTTGAAGGAGAATCGGGCATGGACACACTCCGCAAAAGCTAATTTTTTGCTTTTGCGGAGTGTGCTACTGGATCCCTCTTAAAGCAAATTCTTTGTGTTAAGGTCCGATACATGGCTTTCAGGACCGGATGCCAGCCGCAAGACCCGGTGCAATACAGGAAACACAAGATGACAGCTCCCACTTTACGCCCCGGCGGCCGTAGCGCCCGGGTACAAGAGTCGATTCATTCGGCCGTGCGCCAACTCCTTGAGGAGCAGGACCGCGCCAGCGTGACGGTGCCACAAATTGCGGCGCGCGCGGGTGTCACCCCGTCCACCATCTATCGACGCTGGGGCGATGTGTCGGCGCTGCTGGCCGACGTCGCCCTCGCCCGCATGCAGCCCGACAACGAGCCGGCCAATACCGGCAGCCTTCACGGCGACGTGCGCGCCTGGGCCGAGCAGTACCTGGACGAGATGAGCTCCGAACCCGGCCGCAACATGCTGTGCGACGTGCAGGCAGCGTTGAAGCCGAGTTATTGCGCGACAATCATTGGCGGGCAACTGCAGACGATTCTGGATCGCTATCCGGATCAGCCCAAGCCCAGTGTCGATCGGCTGATCAATCTGATCGCCGCGCCGACGGTGTTTCGCATTCTGTTTTCCGAGGCGCCGCTTGAGGTTGAAGAGTTGCATCGGTTGATCGAGATCGCATTCAGTCAGTGAGGCCCCCATCGCGAGCAAGCTCGCTCCCACAAGGGTCGGCGAACACAGGGCAAATGTGGGAGCGAGCTTGGTCCGGGCGGCGTTCCGACGATGGGGCCAGTCCAGACACTGAAAAGTCACCTGCGACACCCCGCCACGCCACGACCTTGGTCGACACTGACTAACGCTGGCGGTCGTGCGAGACTGTCTGTCCGGGCGCAAGTCCCGGATGTCTTTTGTCTGGAGCCCCCATGTCGCTGTCCACCGGGCTGATCGCCGCCGTCGCCCTGGCCTATATGGCCATCATGTTCGCCATCGCCTTCTATGGCGACCGTCGCAGCGCGCCCTTGCCGCCGCGAGTGCGTGCCTGGGTGTACAGTCTGTCGCTGGCGGTCTATTGCACCAGCTGGACTTTCTTTGGCTCCGTGGGCCAGGCCGCCGAACAACTCTGGTCGTTCCTGCCGATCTACCTGGGGCCGATCCTGTTGCTGGTCGGGGCGCCGTGGGTCCTGCAAAAAATGGTGATGATCAGCAAGCAGGAGAACATCACCTCGATCGCCGACTTCATCGCCGCGCGCTATGGCAAATCCCAGTCGCTGGCGGTGGTAGTGGCGCTGATTTGCATGGTCGGTGTGCTGCCCTACATCGCGCTGCAGCTCAAAGGCATCGTGCTCGGCGTGAACCTGCTGATCGGTGCCGGCGCCGACGCCATGGGCACCCGTGCCCAGGACACCGCGCTGATCGTGTCGCTCGTGCTGGCGCTGTTCACCATCGTCTTCGGTACCCGCAACCTCGACGCCACGGAGCACCACCGCGGCATGGTGCTGGCCATTGCCTTCGAGTCATTGGTGAAATTATTCGCGTTTCTCGCCGTCGGCGCCTTCGTGACCTACGGCCTGTACGACGGTTTCGACGACCTGTTCGACCAGGCCATGCTTGCGCCGCGGCTGGAACAGTACTGGAAGGAAACCATCAACTGGCCGTCGATGGTGGTGCAGACCGGTGTGGCGATGATGGCGATCATTTGCCTGCCGCGGCAGTTTCACGTGACCGTTGTCGAGAACATCGAGCCCCAGGATCTGCGCCTGGCCAAGTGGGTATTCCCGGCCTACCTCGCCCTCGCGGCATTGTTTGTCGTGCCGATCGCACTGGCCGGCCAGATGCTGCTGCCCAGCTCGGTGTTGCCAGACTCGTTCGTCATCAGCCTGCCCCTGGCCCAGGCGCACCCGGCGCTGGCCCTGTTGGCATTTATCGGTGGCGCATCGGCGGCCACCGGCATGGTGATCGTGGCCAGCGTGGCGCTGTCGACCATGGTGTCCAACGACATGCTGTTGCCGTGGCTGCTGCGGCGCAACAACGCCGAGCGCCCGTTCGAAGTGTTCCGCCAGTGGATGCTGTCGGTGCGACGTGTCAGCATCGTGGTCATTCTGCTGCTGGCCTACGTCAGTTATCGCCTGCTGGGCTCGACCGCCAGCCTGGCGACCATCGGCCAGATCGCCTTCGCCGCCGTGACCCAACTGGCCCCCGCCATGCTCGGTGCGCTGTACTGGAAACAGGCCAACCGCCGCGGCGTTTTCGCCGGCCTCGCCGCAGGCACCTTCCTTTGGTTCTACACCTTGATCCTGCCGATTGCCGCCCTCAGCCTCGGCCTGTCCTTGAGCACCTTCCCGGGCCTGGCCTGGTTGCACAGCAATCCACTGAACCTGCCGATCACTCCGTTGACCCAAGGCGTGGTGCTGTCGCTGGCAGGCAACTTCACACTGTTCGCCTGGGTCTCGGTGTTGTCCCGTACCCGGGTTTCCGAGCATTGGCAGGCGGGCCGCTTCATCGGCCAGGAAATCAGTACCCGCCCCAGCGCACGCTCGATGCTGGCGGTGCAGATCGACGACTTGCTGCAATTGGCGGCGCGCTTCGTCGGCGAAGAACGCGCCCGGCAAAGCTTCATCCGTTTTGCCTATCGCCAGGGCAAAGGTTTCAACCCGAACCAGAACGCCGACAGTGAATGGATCGCCCACACCGAACGCTTGCTGGCCGGTGTGCTCGGAGCCTCCTCGACCCGCGCGGTGGTAAAGGCGGCCATTGAAGGCCGGGAGATGCAACTGGAGGACGTCGTGCGCATCGCCGACGAAGCCTCGGAGGTGCTGCAATTCAACCGTGCCTTGCTGCAAGGCGCCATCGAAAACATCACCCAGGGCATCAGCGTGGTCGACCAGTCGCTGAAACTGGTGGCCTGGAACCGTCGCTATCTGGATTTGTTCAACTACCCGGATGGCCTGATCAGAGTCGGCCGGCCGATTGCCGACATCATCCGTCACAATGCCGAGCGTGGATTGTGCGGACCCGGCGAGGCCGAAGTGCATGTCGCCCGTCGCCTGCACTGGATGCGTCAGGGCCGCGCACATACTTCCGAACGACTGTTCCCCAACGGCCGGGTGATCGAGCTGAT
Source organism: Pseudomonas sp. P5_B3 (assembly GCF_056400405.1). NCBI lineage: Bacteria > Pseudomonadati > Pseudomonadota > Gammaproteobacteria > Pseudomonadales > Pseudomonadaceae > Pseudomonas > Pseudomonas sp. P5_B3. Next base: position 54,774 of record NZ_JBFULI010000024.1, read on the forward strand.
CGGCAACCCGATGCCGGGCGGCGGCTTCGTCATGAGCTTCACCGACATCACCGCGTTCCGCGAAGCCGAGCAGGCGCTGACCGAAGCCAACGAAGGCCTGGAGCAACGGGTCACCGAACGCACCCACGAATTGTCGCAGCTCAACGTTGCCCTGACCGAAGCCAAAGGCACCGCCGAGGCGGCCAACCAGTCGAAGACCCGTTTCCTCGCGGCTGTCAGCCATGACCTGATGCAGCCGCTGAATGCGGCGCGGCTGTTCTCCGCCGCCCTCTCCCATCAGGAAGATGGTTTGTCGGGCGAGGCGCAGAAACTGGTCGAGCACCTGGACAGCTCACTGCGCTCGGCCGAGGACTTGATCAGCGACCTGCTGGACATTTCCCGCCTGGAGAACGGCAAGATCAATCCGAATCGCCAGCCATTCGCACTCAACGAACTGTTCGATACCCTTGGTACCGAGTTCAAGGCGCTGGCGCGCGAACAAAAACTGGAGTTCCGCGTTCGCGGCAGTGCGCTGCGGGTCGACAGCGACATCAAATTGCTGCGACGGATTTTGCAGAACTTCCTGACCAACGCTTTCCGCTACGGCAAAGGGCCGGTGTTGTTGGGGGTTCGTCGGCACAAGGAAGGATTGAGCCTGGAAGTCTGGGACCGTGGACCGGGCATTCCGGAAGACAAACAGCAGGTGATTTTCGAAGAGTTCAAGCGCCTCGACAGCCACCAGACACGGGCCGAAAAAGGTCTCGGCCTGGGGCTGGCGATTGCCGACGGGCTATGTCGCGTGCTCGGTCATACCTTGCGCGTACGCTCCTGGCCGGGACGCGGTAGCGTGTTCAGCGTCAGCGTGCCGCTGGCCCGGGCGCAAACCGCAGCGCCGGTCAAAGTCGCCGAGCTCAATGGCAAATTGCTCAATGGGGCGCAGGTGCTGTGCATCGACAACGAGGACAGCATCCTGATCGGCATGAACAGTCTGCTCAGCCGCTGGGGTTGCCAGGTCTGGACCGCACGCAATCGCGAGGAATGTGCCGCATTGCTTGGCGAAGGCATGCGCCCGCAATTGGCGTTGGTGGATTACCACCTCGATCATGGCGAGACCGGAACCGATTTGATGGCCTGGTTGCGCACGCAAATGGGCGAGCCGGTTCCCGGGGTGGTGATCAGCGCCGATGGCCGGCCGGAGACGGTCGACCAGGTGCATGCCGCGGGGCTGGATTACCTGGCAAAACCGGTGAAACCGGCGGCGTTGCGGGCGTTGTTGAGTCGGTATTTGCCGCTGTAACGAGGCAAGCTAACACTTTGCCCCCTCGCCACAATAATCAGCAGTCGCCCGGGGCTACTCCGGCAACTCGACCAACCCATCGACATCCGTCATCGCCCGCTCCAGCAAGTCCGCCGGCAGGCTCTTGCTGGCCCGTGCGCCCAGCAGCTTGAGTTGTTCACTGCGACTGACCAGGTTGCCACGCCCTTCTGTCAGCTTGTTGCGCGCCGAACTGTAGGCCTTGTCCAGTTGCTGCAGGCGATTGCCGACCTCGTCCAGATCCTGAATGAACAGTACGAACTTGTCATACAGCCACCCGGCCCGCTCGGCGATCTCCCGGGCATTCTGGCTCTGGCGCTCCTGTTTCCACAGGCTGTCGATGACACGCAGGGTCGCCAGCAACGTGGTGGGGCTGACGATCACGATGTTGCGGTCGAATGCCTCCTGAAACAGCGTCGGCTCAGCCTGCAACGCGGCAGAAAACGCCGCCTCGATCGGTACGAAGAGCAATACGAAATCCAGGCTGTGCAAGCCATCGAGACGCTTGTAATCCTTGCCGGCCAAGCCTTTGACGTGATTGCGCAACGACAGCACGTGCTGCTTGATGGCGATCTGGCCGATGGCCTCGTCCTCAGCCGCCACGTATTGCTGATAGGCCGTCAGGCTGACCTTGGAGTCGACCACCACCTGCTTGTCGCCCGGCAGATAAATGATCACGTCCGGCTGAAAGCGCTCGCCGTCCGGTCCCTTGAGATTGACCTGCGTCTGGTACTCGCGGCCCTTCTCCAGTCCCGCATGCTCGAGCACGCGCTCAAGAATCAGTTCACCCCAATTGCCCTGGGTCTTTTGCCCTTTCAAGGCGCGGGTCAGGTTGGTGGCTTCATCGCTCAGGCGCAAATTCAGCTGTTGCAGTCGCTCCAGCTCCTTGGCCAGGGAGAACCGCTCACGAGCCTCATTCTGATAGCTTTCCTCGACACGTTTTTCGAAGGACTGGATGCGCTCTTTCAACGGATCAAGCAACTGCCCCAGGCGCTGCTGACTGGTTTCGGCAAAACGCTGCTCGCGCTCATCGAAAATTTTCCCCGCCAGCTCGGCAAACTGCGCGCGCAACTCGTCCCGCGAACCTTGCAGGTCGTTGAGGCGTTGCTGATGACTGTCCTGTTGCTCGCGCAATTCGGCGTTGAGCGAAGCGGCCTGGGCATCCAGACGGCGCAATTCGGCTTCCTTGCCGGCACGCTCGATATTCCACGCATGGGCGGCGTCCCGGGCGTCGTCGCGCTCGATCTGCAGCAGTTCGACTTCACGACGCAGCGCCGCCAGATCCGCCTGTTTGGCGGCGTTGGCCTGGGTCAGGTCAGCGATTTCGTCGCGGCTGGATTCGAGCTGTGCGTTCAATCCGTCCTGCGCCAGTTGCGCCATGGCCAGGCGCTCTTGCAGCAGTGCAACGTCTGCCTGCGTGGTGCTGGCCCGACGCTGAAGTTGCCAGGCCAATACCAGCAACGGTAACGCAGCCGCTGCCAGACCCAGCAATACGCTGGTCAAATCCATTGCCATAGCCACTCCTGCCAATCGGATAAAACCTGAAGGTTAACCAAGGCGTCTGGTCTTGGACAGCTCAGTCTTCGATCAGCCCCAGTTCCTGTTGAGCGCGGCGATCGCCTGCCCGGGCGGCCTGACGCAGCAGGTCCTGACCGATCCGGCGGTCCCGGGCATTCCCGCATTCCCGGCACATCAATTGGCCAAGACGGCTTTGTGCAGCCACCACGCCTTCACGGGCCGGCTGCTTGAGCAGCCGTCCGGCGATGTGTTTGACGTTACGGTTTTCGCCCAGATGCGGACTGTCCAACAGCCACTCCGCCACGCGCATGGAAAAGCGCTTGGTAGGGGCAATAGTGGGTTGTGTGGAGGAAGAGGAAACAGACGCTGAGCGAAACTTCATAAAGCACTGTGGGGCAGATCGGAAGGCGCGCAACTTTACTCTCTTTTTCTTACAGGTAAAGCTGAAAATATCCCGGCACACCCGTCCTAGAGCAAGCGCTCGGGACAATCCACAGAAGCTGTGGATAACTCAGTGGACAACCGCGCCTGAACCCGCTCAAAGCCCTGTGGAATGGGGCTCGCAGTCAAACTGACGATTTTTTCACCAGTTAAAAAAAGCGATGTTTTTCATTGACTTAAATTTTGGTTACAGGCAGCCATTGCGCTTGAACATGGGATGACAGCGGGGTGACAGACCGCGCAACTAATGTGCACAAGTCCCTTTGCGACGGTTATATCCATGCACTTTTTCGGAGCGTTTTTTGGTCATGCCTGGGGATAAGCCTTGGCAAACCCGGCGTTTAGACAGCTGCGTTGCTACTAACCTCGACAACCGATGGTCGGATATTGTTCTGCTACGGGGCATATCAATCGCAGGCAGCGCAGCTTCATACGCTTGGCTACAGGGCAAAACAGCCCGATCGGGCACCTGCCGGGAAATTTTTTTGCTAACACACTTCCCTTGGCCAGTTCAATCCGTTAGTATCCGCGGCGTTAGTACCAAGCTGAAAGTCAATTCTGGTCGAACAAATCCCCCGGTCAGCCTTCCCAAAGGAAGCCTCCACCGAGCAAGCGGGATCGACCACCTCGATGGTTTCCAGGTAAATCTTGCGCCGACACAACCTTTGAATCGAAAGCAAAGGGTGTTGCTCCGCCTGCTTACTCTGCTCGAACCAACCTGCAAATTGATCAGGATCTTCACCCCGGGCCCAGAACCTTTGCCCTTGATGTGTTGCCTGCCCTCCTAAGTACCTACCTGCCAGCCCAAGCGCGCCAATTTGTCAGCGCTTCAAACTGGCTGCTTTGTTCCAGTCGGGTTCTTCGTTCGACCAATGGTGGTCGTCGTCACTGGAACGTTTTAACTTTGCACGGCTCTTATCCGTGTCGCTTGTAGGAACACCAATTATGTCCACTCAAATCCACACTCAGGATGCCATTCGCACCCTAACCAACGCTTTTGCACCAATGAACTGCCTGATCATGGCCGCTCGCAAAGGCTGCTTCAGCTTCACCCTGGTCAACGAACACGGCATCGCCCGTCACAGCGAACGCCTGTACCCCGATCAATACTCMAGCGCCGAGCCGCTGCAGGCCGTGATCGAGCGTACCCGTCAGGCACTGGTTGCCTGAAACGCCAGAAAGGCTGAAAACCCGAAAGCCCTGCCMGAAAAGCAGGGCTTTTTATTGCCCAATGTTTCCCTTTCCTCGCACCATGACTAAGCACGATCCGATATAACGGTTATAACTGCTCGCTGGAAATATTTTAAAAACAGGCCTTTACAGCGCGAATATGACACTACACTTCAACTCAAGCGGCTTGACCCGCTTGCGGCGAGCCTGAGTCGATTCACAGCTGCCAAGGCCCCTTTCAGGTATCGCCGTCCAATTCAGGTTTCGAGGGTTTTATGGGTATCGCCGCCAGCGAACTGTGCCGTTATGTGATTCGTCCGACATTGATCTACCTCGGACGCCATAGCGCTACTGCCGAATCCTTGCTGCTGGGCATTGCCGCCAGCCAGTCCGCCCTTGGTTCCGCCCTGCATGACCGCCGTGGGCACGGCCTGTACCGCATTGCCGAGCCCCGCCACCAGGCCCTTTGGGACCATTACCTGGCCCTTGATCCGGAGCGTGCAAGCCTGGTCCGTGGCCTGGCCAGCCAGCATGCGTTTCTGAGTGGCCCGCACCTCGAATTGACCGTCAACCTGCGTTACGCCACAGCCATCGCCTGGCTGCTGGTGGAAGAACAGAATCCCCCCCTCCCCGCCCCTGATGATTTGTTGGGTATGGCCAGAATCTGGCGCCAGACCTTTCAGCCCCAGGGACGTCTGCGTGATTTCACCAGCGCCTGGCAAACCTGTGTTTCACCCCTGAATCAGGTCGCCTGCTGACACACTTGGATCCAAAGATCGCGAAACATGCCGCGATTTTGGTCGGATTGTCCTACAAAACCGCTCTAAATCAAGCGATACAGCCTATGGCGCCGGGACGAAAATGTTGGTAGTTTTCGCCCCGGTGATCATCAGGAATTCTAATAATGAAAAAAGTAATGCTCAAAACCACCATTAGCCTCGCCGTTGCCATCGCATCCACCCAGATCTTCGCGAGTGGCTTTGCCCTCAACGAACAGAGCATCAGTGGAATGGGGACTGGTTTTGCGGGACGCTCTTCATCTGCCGATGATGCAAGCACTGTTTTTGGCAACCCTGCCGGCATGTCGCGAATCAAGCGCCAGGAAGTCACTGGCGGGATCGCAGCTATCGATGCCTCGTCTGATATCAAAGACGCCCAAGGCGCCCACCCGGGTACCAACAAAGGCGACATGGTGCCATTCACAGCCGTTCCGATGGGCTATTACGTCAAGCCGATTGATGATCACTGGGCATTCGGCCTCGGTGTCTACGCACCTTTTGGTCTGATTACCGACTATGAAAATGGCTTCCAGGGTGCCGGTTTCGGCAGCAAGAGTGAAGTCAAGGTTGTCACCTTCCAGCCTACCGTCAGCTACGCCTTTAACGACAAAGTATCGATTGGTTTCGGCCCGACCATCAACCGCATTGGCGGCACTCTGGAGTCGGATGTACCTCTTTTTGGCGATACCCACGTCAAAATCAAAGGGGATGATGTCGCTCTTGGCTACAACTTCGGGGTCCTGGTACAAGCAACAGACACCACTCGTGTCGGCCTGACCTATCACTCGAAAGTGAAATACAAGATTGAAGGTCATACCGATATCAGCGCAGGCGCAAATTCACCTTCCGCCTTCCTGAAAAGCAATCGATACGATGCTTCGCTGAAAATCGAAACACCTGAATCTGTCGACTTCTCCGTGACACAACAGCTGACGGATGCGTGGACCCTTTATGCAGGTTCCACCTGGACTCGCTGGAGCCGTTTGAAAGACATCACCGTCAACAACGACGGCGTAACGGCGGCACAAGGCGGTGCATTGTCTCCGGCCCTGTTCGGCACCATTACGGAAGAGCAGAACTGGCACAATACCTGGGCCTACGCCATCGGTACCTCCTACCAGCTGAATAAGCAGTGGGTATTGCGCACCGGCCTGAGCTTTGACCAGTCGCCTACCAACAATACCGACCGATCCCCACGTATTCCTACAGGTGACCGCACAATCTTCAGCCTTGGCGCCGGCTACAACGTCACCGATGATCTGACCATCGACGTCGCCTACTCCTACCTGAAGGAAGAAGCTGTCAAGGTGGATCGCTCCAACCTGGTAGACAGTTACAGCGCCAAGTACGAAAACAGCGCCAACGGTTTCGGTGTCGGTGCGACCTACCGCTTCTGATGATTCCCGGCGAGCCTGAACCGCTCGCCATCGGAATCAAAAAAGCCCCGCTCTCCTCATGGAAGCGGGGCTTTTCATTTGTAGGAACAACCGGTCGACGCTCGAATGCTCGCGAAAACCTCAAGGCGTCTCGTACATCCTGAAAGCACGCGTCATCGTTCGCGTCCATCGCGAGCAGGCTCGCTCCTACATCAGGGGGTCGACACGAGCGGTGGCGAAGCCAGGGCTTTTTCCACCGCAGCGATGAATTCGGGATCATCCGGCTTGGTCAGGCTGGAGAAGTTGGCGATCACCTTGCCCTGGCGATCCACCACATACTTGTAGAAATTCCACTTCGGCGCGCTGGATTGACTGGCGAGGACTTTGAACAAGTGCGTCGCCTCTTCGCCGCGAACCTTTTGCGGCTCGGTCATGGTGAAGGTCACGCCATAATTGACGTAGCAGACCTTGGCGGTCTCGGCACCGTCCTTCGACTCCTGCTTGAAGTCATTGGACGGAACGCCAATCACCTCCAGCCCTTGACCCTTGAAGCGCTGGTTCAGCGCCTCAAGGCCTTTGAACTGCGGAGCAAAGCCACAGAAGCTTGCGGTATTGACCACCACCAACGGCTTACCAGCGAAGCGCTGGCACAAATCGATGGATTCCTTGGCACGCAGCTTGGGCAACGAGCCTTGCAAAAGATCCGGGCAGTCCGCCGCGTGAGCCAACCCGGTAAACGCGACCAGTAATGCGGGAACTGCCAGCCAGCGCATCAGCATGTCGGGAAATCCTTGAGCAATCGTCAGGGTTAGACGTTACTCGCCCCGCCATCGCGCTAGCAAGTCCCCATGCCCAACTGCAAAAGCGCCAGCCCGCCCTGATGCCAGCCCCACCACGACAACGCCAGCAATAAGGCGCATACGGCGGCTACAGCGATCCGCGGCCAGAGACTGTTCATATCGCACTCATTTGTGTTTGCAGGCGCGCCACCGGCCGTTCACGCACCGGCCAGTTCAGGGCGGCGGCCAACAGGCTCAGGAGAATCGCGACCTGCCAGATCAAGTCATAGCTGCCGGTACGGTCGTACACCACGCCACCCAGCCAGCCGCCCAGGAACGAACCGAGCTGGTGAAACAGGAAAACAATCCCACCGAGCATGGACAGGTTTCGCACGCCAAACAAGGTCGCCACCGTACCGTTGGTCAACGGCACCGTCGACAGCCACAAAAAGCCCATGGCCATGCCGAACAAATAGGCCGTGGTGGTGGTCACCGGCGCCCACAGGAACAACGCAATGACCACCGCCCGCAGCAAATACAAACCGGTGAGCAAACGCGGCTTGGACATGCGCCCGCCAAGCCATCCTGCTGTGTAGGTGCCGAAAATGTTGAACAGGCCGATCAGCGCCAGCACCGTGGTGCCGACCGTCGCCGGAAGATGCTGATCCACCAGATAGGCCGGCAAGTGCACACCGATGAACACCACCTGGAACCCGCACACAAAAAAGCCGAACGCCAGCAGCCAGAATCCGGAGTGGGAGCAGGCTTCGCGCAGTGCTTCGCCAAGGGTCTGTTCGTGGCCCAGGACGGGCAGCGGCTTGTCCTTGAGCATACTCACCAGCGGCACGATCAACGCCACCAGCAAGCCCAGCACCAGCAGCGCCGCGGACCAGCCAAGCCATCCGATCAAACCGAGGGTGCCGGGCAACATCGCGAACTGGCCGAACGAACCGGCCGCACTGGCGATCCCCATGCCCATGCTGCGTTTTTCCGGCGGCACCGCGCGGCCGACTACACCCAGAATCACCGAGAACGACGTACCGGACAGTCCGATGCCGATCAGCAGACCGGCACTCAGGGACAAGGTCACCGCCGAGTCGGAGAGCCCCATGCAAATCAGCCCGGCCGCGTACAGGACGCCTCCGATCAGCACCACTTTCGCCGCGCCGAAGCGGTCGGCCAGCGCGCCGGTGAATGGCTGAGCCAGGCCCCAGATCAGGTTCTGCAGGGCGATGGCGAAGGCAAAGACTTCACGGCCCCAGCCGAACTCGGCACTCATCGGTGCCAGAAACAGCCCGAAGCCATGTCGAACCCCCAGAGACAACGCAAGGATCAGCGCACTCCCCAACAGAACCCAGCCGCATGTACGCCACATCGATGTCATTGTTGTTCTCCGGTAGCGGGTATATACCCGCTTAAGATCGAAAAAACCGGCATCATGCCAGTTCATCCAGCAGCTTCAGTAAGATTTCGCGCTTCTCGGCCCCCAGGCGATCGATCAAACGCTGCTGTGCGGCTTCCCAGGCCGGCAAGGCAGCCTTCAGACGCTCTGCCCCGGCCTCGGTCAACAGGACGATGCGGTTACGCATGTCCTCGCCCTCGACCAGCGTCACCAGGCCGTCACCCTCCAGCACCCGTAAATTGCGACCCAGGGTGCTGCGATCCAGGCCCATGGCCTCGGCCAGGGTTGAGATGCTCGGGTGATCCAGACGCTGCAGGTTGCACAGCAAAGAATACTGCGCAACGTTGATCCCGAAGCCGTCGAGAGCGCCGTCGTAATGCCTGCTGACGCCACGGGCGGCGCGACGCAGGTTGATGCATAAACATTGGGAATCGAGCATGGTGCGTGTATATACCCGCGAGTCGGTTAAATCAAGTGACATGGAGTTTGTTCAGTGATCAGGCGGTGTCCCGAAAATCGCTTTCGCGAGCAGGCTCGCTCCCACAGAGATTTTCGGTGTGCCCACTATTGTGTCAACAAAACTGAAACCCTGTGGGAGCGAGCCTGCTCGCGAAGAGGCCGGAACATTCACCACTACGGCGCTAAGGCTAATGCCAATCCAACCAACACCCCTACCTCCAGCAACTCCAGCATTGCACCTGCCGTATCGCCCGTCGTTCCACCCAGCCGCCGCAACATCACCTGGCGCAGCGAGACAAACCCCAGCACTGCCAACACCACCGCCAGCGCACCGCTGACGCCTGCGATCAACACACAGGCCAGTGCACTGACCGCCAACACCTGTCTGCCCGCCGAACGCGGAAGATGGTCGGCCAATGCCTGGCCCAGGCCACCGGCACGCACATAGGGCGTAGTCAGGAACAAACCGAGCAATGCGCTGCGACCGATCAACGGCACGATGATCAATGCCAGCGAATGCGGCTGTTCGATCAGCGCCAGCAGCGCGGTGAACTTGAGCAACAACACCAGCACCAGCGTCACCACGGCGATCGGCCCGCTGCGCGGGTCTTTCATGATGGTCAGCGTACGCTCACGGTCGCCAAAACCGCCGAGCCAGGCATCGGCGCTGTCCGCCAAGCCATCGAGATGCAATCCGCCACTGAGCAGCACCCAAACGCTCAGCAACAGCGCCGCGTGCAACAACATCGGCGTGCCCAGTAACAGCCAGTTGACTGCCCACAGAATCGCGCCAAACAGCAATCCCACCAACGGATAAAACAGCAGCGACCGCCCCAGCTCCCGGGGCTCAGGCATGCCGGGCAGGCGTATCGGCAGGCTGCTGAGAAATTGCAGGGCGATCCAGAATGGCAGCATGGTCAGAGCACTTCCTTCAACAGGCCCGCAGGCTCCACTGTCAGCGAAAACAGCGCGCCATGCCCGATCTCAACGTTGAGCAGTTGCTCTCGCGGCAGCCCTCGCGCTTGTGCCAGCAACAGACGCATCACTCCGCCATGGCTGATCAGCAGAATGCGCTCACCGGTACAGGTCGCATGCAAGCGCTCCAGCGCTGCCAGCACCCGTGCCGAAAAGTCTGCAACCGGCTCACCCTGAGGCGGCGTGAACGAATAAGGATCGGCCCAGAACAAACCCAGCGCCTGCGCGTCGGTTTCCATCAACGCCGCCGCGTTCTGCCCTTCCCAAGCGCCGAAATGCAACTCTTGCAGGTCTTTGTCCAGTTGCACCGGCACGCCCAATTGCGCACCGAGCTCCTCGGCAAAGCGTGCACAACGCTTTAACGGCGAACTGACCAGCCGGTCCCACGGGCCTTGTCCGACCACGGCGGCGCGCATCTGCGCCCAGCCCAAATCGGTCAACGCATCATCGATGCTGCCACGCAAGCCGCCGCCGAGTTCAGTTTCACCGTGACGCAACAGATCCACGCGCAAGGTCATGCCGGACGATCTGCCACGGCGGCTTCGGCGAAGGTCGCCATCTGACCGTGCAGGTCGCACGCCAGGCGCAGCAGCGGCACAGCCAATGCCGCGCCACTGCCTTCGCCAAGCCGCAGGCCGAGATCGAGCAACGGCTGCGCGTTCAGGGTTTCCAGCACATGACGATGCCCTGGCTCGGCGCCGCGATGACCGAACAACAGCCACTGACGACACTCTGGATTCAAGCGCACCGCAACCAGCGCCGCGACACTGCAAATGAAACCGTCCACCAGCACCGCGACACCCTCCTGGGCACAGGCGAGATAGGCACCGACCAGCGCGGCGATCTCAAAACCGCCGAGGTTGAACAGGGTCTGCAAGGCGTCGCCACGCTGCGCGCCATGCAATGCCAGGGCGCGCTCGATCACCTGCGCTTTGTGGCTGACACCTTCGGCATTAAGCCCGGTGCCAGGCCCGGTCAGATGCACCACCGGGCAATCGAGCAGCGCGCACGCCAGGGCGCTGGCGGCGGTGGTGTTGCCGATGCCCATTTCGCCACCGATAAACAACTGCGCACCGCTGGCGATGGCCCGCTGCACGCTGTCACGACCGGCTTGCAGGGCGAGTTGCCCCTGGGCCTGGGTCATGGCCGCCCCCTGTACAAAGTTTGCCGTGCCCGGGCCGACGTTCAGGTGACGCACGCCCGGCAGGCTCAGCGACGGCGTTACCGTGCCAAGGTCAACCACCTCGAGGGAAGCGCCCAACTGCCGCGCCAATACGCTGATCGCCGCACCGCCACTGACAAAGTTGTGCAGCATCTGCCCGGTCACTTCCTGAGGAAACGCCGACACCCCCTCAGCGACCACACCATGGTCGCCGGCAAAAATCGCGATCCATACCTGATCCAGACTCGGCTTGACCCGTCCCTGCAACCCCGCCAGTTGCACCGCCACCAATTCCAGCTGACCGAGGGAGCCGGCGGGTTTGGTCAGTTGCTGCTGCCGCGCCTGCGCCTGTTCGACCGCTTGGGTATCGACCGGCTTGCACGGGTTCAGCCACCAGGATTGAGTCATAACGCAGTTCCTTTCAAAGTCAGGGGCAGGCCGGCGACGGTCAGGACGACACGCTGACAGCGCTCAGCCAGAGCTTGATGCAGCCAACCGGCTTCATCGACATAGAGGCGAGTCAATTCGCCCAGCGGCACGACACCCATTCCGGTCTCGTTGCTGACAAAAATGATTTCACCCGGCAGCGACGCCAGGCAGTCCAGCAAGGCATCGCGCTCGGTTTGCAAGCGCGCGGCATCGTCGAGCATCAGCAGGTTGGTCAGCCACAGAGTCAGGCAATCCACCAGCAGGCAGCGGTCGGCGCGGGCGGACTCTCGCAGCACCCGAGCCAGTTCCACCGGCTCTTCGATCAATGCCCATTCGGCAGGACGACGGGCGCGGTGATGGGCCACCCGCTCGCTCATTTCTCCATCGAGTGGCTGGCTGGTGGCGATGTAGGTCACGGCCAGCGCGCTGTCGATGGCGAGTTTTTCAGCCAGGCGACTCTTGCCGGAGCGGGCGCCGCCGAGGATCAGTTGGAGCATGGTTATTTCCTTGAAATCTTCAGGGAGGCGACGGCCCCCTTCGCGGGCAAGCCCGCTCCTACAGGGTTATGAGGTGTACCCAATATCTATGATCGACGCAGATCAACTGTAGGAGCGGGCTTGCCCGCGATGAGGCCATGACAGGCGCCTCAAATCCCGCAGAGCTGTCGCAACAGCCCGGTATCCAGATGCTTCTCCACCAGATCCGCCAGTCGTTCGATATCACGCTCGCGCAAGGCGTGGTAATCCACGTCCTGCACCTCCTGCAAACCCGCCCAGCGCAGCAGCGCACTGCACGCCGCCGGCGATTCGAACAGCCCGTGCAGGTAGGTGCCGAAAATCTGCCCGTCAACACTTTGCGCACCATCACAGCGACCGTCATCCAGTTGCACGGCAGCATTTTCCAGCGCCGGTCCGGTGGTCACGCCGGCATGAATTTCATAGCCCGCCACCGGCGCATCTTCCAGCGCCAGGCGACCACGCACATTACGCAACTGCTTCTCTTGTTCGAGCTGGGTCTGGAACGCCAGCAGCCCCAAACCGGCACTGGATCCCGGTGCACCTTCGAGACCCAGCGGGTCATGCACCTGCTCACCGAGCATCTGCAGGCCGCCACAAATTCCCAGGAGTTTCCCGCCGTAACGCAGATGCCGGGTGATGGCGGTGTCCCAGCCGTTGGCCCGCAGGTACGCGAGGTCGCTGCGCACGCTTTTCGAGCCGGGAAGGATGATCAGATCGGCGGGTGGAATGGCTTGGCCAGGGCCGATGAATTGCAGGTCCACTTGCGGATGCAGGCGCAGCGGATCGAAGTCGGTGTGGTTGCTGATGCGCGGCAGCACCGGCACCACCACCTTCAGCACCTGTTCAGCCTTATCGGCCTGGCGCTGATCGATGCCGTCCTCGGCCTCCAGGTGCAGGTCCATCACGTACGGCAGCACGCCAATCACCGGTTTGCCGGTGCGCTCTTCGAGCCAGTCGAGACCGGGTTGCAGCAACGCGATATCACCACGAAAACGATTGATGATGAAGCCTTTGACCCGCGCCTGTTCGCTCGGCGACAGCAGTTCGAGGGTGCCTACCAGGTGGGCGAAAACCCCGCCGCGATTGATATCGGCAATCAGCAGCACCGGGCAATCCACCGCTTCGGCGAAGCCCATGTTGGCGATGTCACCTGCCCGCAAATTGATTTCCGCCGGCGAGCCTGCGCCCTCGACCATCACCAGCGGATACGCCGCGCTCAAGCGCTCGTGGGAGGCCAACACCGCTTGCAGGGCGATGGTCTTGTAGTCGTGATAGGCGACGGCGTTCATGGTGGTGACGGCGCGGCCATGGACGATCACTTGGGCACCGGTGTCACTGTTGGGCTTGAGCAGCACCGGATTCATGTCGGTGTGCGGCTCAAGGTTCGCGGCCTGGGCTTGGACCGCCTGGGCGCGGCCAATCTCGCCACCGTCGGCGGTCACCGCACTGTTGAGTGCCATGTTCTGCGGCTTGAACGGCACCACCCTGACGCCCTGGCGCGTGGCCCAACGGCACAGCGCGGTCACCAGCGTGCTTTTACCGGCATCCGATGTGGTGCCCTGCACCATCAGCGTGGTCATTGGTTTTCCTTGGCGAAATCTTCGAATGCCTGCGCCAGTCGCACCCAGGCGGCTTCGTCACCGGGCAAGCCGAATCGCAGGCTGCTGTTGTGCGTGAACAATCGCAGGAGAATGCCGCGCCGGGCCATGAATTCCTGCAGTTCTTCGGCGCGCTCGGTGATCAGCCACTGGAACAGCGCACAACCGCCCTGAGGCTGGAACCCTTGTTGTTCCAGCATCGACGCAAGGCGCTCGCTGGCCTCATCCGCGCGCACCCGTTGCCGCGTCTGCCCTTCGGTATCGCGCAGGCAGGCCTGGCCCACTACCCGGGTTGCCCCGCTCACGGCCCACGGCCCCACTTGTTCAGCCAGCAACTTGAGCAACTTGCGCTCGGCCAGCACAAACCCCAGGCGCACACCGGCCAGGCCGAAAAACTTGCCGAAGGAGCGCAGGACGATCAACCCGACTTGATGGGCAAACGGCGCCAGGCTCAGTTGCGGCGTGTTATCCATGAACGCTTCGTCCACCACCAGCCAGCCACCGCGCTGGGCCAGCCGCGCGTGCCAGTCGAGCAGGCGACTGGGGGTGAGGCTCAGGCCTGTGGGGTTATTCGGGTTGACCACCACCAGCACATCGAAACTGTCGATAAAGAAGTCGACTTCGTGCTCCAGCACTTCACGCACGATGTAGCCGTTACGACGCCACGCTTCAGCGTGCTCGGCATAACACGGCGACAGCACGCCGACCTTGCCTGCCCGACGCAATCGCGGCAGCAGCTGGATTGCCATTTGCGAGCCGGCCACCGGCAATGCCTGCAAGGTGCCGTAGTAATCACAGGCGGCTTGCTCCAGGCCATCGTCCGCTTCCGGCAAACGAGCCCAGGCCCGCAGCGGAATATCCGGCACCGGGAACGGCCAGGGCGCAAGGCCCGTCGACAGGTCCAGCCAGTCGGCTTCCTCTATGCCGTATTCGAGCGCCGCCTTGCGCAATCGCCCACCGTGCTCAAGCATAAAATTCGGCCCCCAGGCAGAGAATCAGCAGCCATAACCATACCCCGCGCTGGACCAATTGCCAGCCTCGGTCAATGGAGTCGGCATCCGCCGGCACACCTTCGCCCAACTGTGGACGCTGATGCAGTTCGCCGTGATAAATCGCCGCTCCGCCCAATTCGACGCCAAGGGCACCCGCCCCTGCCGCCATCACCGGGCCAGCGTTCGGGCTGTCCCAGGTCGGGCCCTGGGTGCGCCAGCATTTCAACGCCAGCCGGGTTTTACCCAGCAGCGCGTAAGTCAGTGCCACCAGGCGCGCAGGAATGTAATTGAGCACGTCGTCGACCTTCGCCGCCGCCCAGCCAAACCGTTCGAAGCGCTCATTGCGATAGCCCCACATCGCATCCAGGGTATTGCTCAGGCGGTAGAGCACCACGCCCGGCGCACCCGCCACGGCAAACCAGAACAACGCCGCGAACACTGCGTCGCTGCCGTTCTCCAGCACCGACTCGGTGGCGGCACGGGCGACTTCGGTTTTATCCAGATCACTGGTTTTACGGCTGACCAGATAACTCACGCGTTTGCGCGCTTCATCAAGATCATCGCCGCGCAATGCCTTGGCCACAGGCGTGACGTGCTCACCGAGGCTGCGCATACCGAGGGCGCAATAGAGCGCGAGAATCTCGACGATCCAGCCGACATAAGGCGCCCAGGAGAATGCCGTGACCAGCAATGTCAGCGGCAACACGGCAATCACCCACGCAGTGACGCCATGACTGCGCCAGCCGCGACCGCCACCATTGAAGCGTTGCTCGATGCGCTCGGCAAAACGGCCGAACGCCACCAGCGGATGCCAGCGTTTGGGTTCGCCCAGCAGCGCATCCAGCGCAACCGCGGCGACACTCAACAACGCCACACTCATTGACTCACTCCCCAATAATTTTCATACAGCAATTCATGTAGCGGACGCGCCTGCGCCCAGCCTTCGAGCACCAGCATCGGTGCCGGATAGAACTCCTTCACCGGCCCCAGGCACAGCACGGCCAGAGGCTTGGCTCCAGGTGGCAACTTCAGCAAATCGGCCAGGGCTTGCGGTTCGAACAGCGACACCCAGCCCATGCCCAGCCCTTCGGCGCGGGACGCCAGCCACAGGTTCTGGATAGCACAGGACAGCGAGGCCATGTCCATTTCCGGCAGCGTGCGGCGGCCGAAGATATGCTGCGCGCGATCGTCCATCAGGGCGGCGACCAGTACCTCGGCGCAATCGTTGATGCCTTCGACCTTGAGCTTCATGAACTCATCGCTGCGCTCACCGAGGGCTTCGGCGGTGCGAATGCGTTCTTCTTCCACCAGGGCCTGGATTTGTCCGCGCAAGGCGCGATTACTGATGCGGATGAAGCGCCAGGGCTGCATCAGGCCGACACTGGGCGCCTGATGTGCCGCCTCGAGCAGGCGTCGCAGCAATTCGGGCTCGACGGTGCCGCCGCTGAAGTGGCGCATGTCGCGGCGTTCGGCGATGGCGCGGTAGACCGCAGCGCGTTCGGCTTCAGAGAATGCGTTGTCGGTCATGGCCTCTTCGCGGGCAAGCCCGCTCCCACAGGGTTTTGGTCAGGCGCAAACAGCGCGGCAATCGCCGAGGGGTTAGACGGAAAATAAAAGTGCACATAAGAAGCAGTCATCCGCCCCTCACGATAGACCGCCTCTGCTCCACGCCCGCCGTTAGGGCTCAAACCCCGGGCAATCGGCGCCAGTTCAGTGGTGGTCAACGAATGGTGATAGGTGTGCCCGCGCAGCGAACCTTCTGGCAGTTCCACCGCCTGCAACGCCAGCGCGGCCAGACGCTTTTGCATCACCGCATCCCCGGCCAGCAAGCCAACCAGTTCAGCGCGAGTGCCCTCGACATCGGTCAGGGAATCTAGCAGATACAGCATGCCGCCACACTCGGCGAGCAAGGGTTTGCCTGCCCGGTGGTGAGCGCGAATCGCATCGAGCATCACGGTGTTTTGCGCCAGCGCGACATGGTGCAGCTCAGGGTAACCGCCCGGCAGGTACAGGCTGTCCGCCTCCGGCAACCCACGGTCGCGGATCGGCGAGAAGAACGCCAACTCGGCGCCCATCGCCCGCAGCAGATCCAGGCTCGCGCCGTAGGTGAACGCGAAGGCTTCATCACGGGCGACGGCAATGCGCACACCGGCCAGCAGCGGTGCGGCTGCGATGACATCAGGGGCGGCGAACTCGACCGCCGGCGGCAGAGCGACCTCGCAACTGCTGGCCAGGGCATCGGCTGCCGCGTCGAGGCGCAGGTCGAGATCGTTCAACTCACTGGCCTGCACCAGCCCCAGGTGCCGACTCGGCAATTCGATCCCGGTTTCCCGGGACAGCGCGCCGTACCAGCGCAGACCTTCAGTCAGGCTGCCTTCGAGCAGTTGCGCATGGCGCAGCGTGCCGACGCGATTGGCCAGCACGCCGGCGAACGGCAAGTCCGGCTGATAACGCGCCAGCCCCAGAGCCAAAGCGCCGAAGGTCTGGGCCATGGCGGTGCCATCGATCACACCCAGCACCGGCACACCGAAATGCCGCGCCAGATCGGCGCTCGACGGCGTACCGTCGAACAGCCCCATAACGCCTTCGATCAGGATCAGGTCTGCTTCAGCGGCGGCTTCCCACAGCAGCCGGCGACTTTCTTGCTCACCAACCATCCACATGTCCAGTTGATACACCGGCGCACCGCTGGCGCGCTCGAGAATCATCGGATCGAGAAAGTCGGGGCCGCACTTGAACACGCGGACCTTGCGCCCCTGATTGCGATGCAATCGGGCCAGCGCCGCGGTGACGGTGGTCTTGCCCTGGCCAGAGGCCGGCGCGGCAATCAGTACCGCCGGACAGTGTCGAGGCTGACTCACAATTCGACGCCTTTCTGCGCTTTGATCCCGGCCTGGAAGGCGTGTTTGATCACGCCCATTTCGGTGACGGTGTCAGCCATCTCGATCATTTCCGGCTTGGCGGCACGCCCGGTGACCACCACGTGTTGCATCGGCGGCCGGGACTGCAAGTCACTGAGCACCTGATCGAGATCGAGGTAGCCATGCTTGAGGGCGATGTTCAGTTCATCCAACACCACCAGACCGATGGACGGATCGCACAGCAGTTGCCGGGACACCGCCCAGGCGGCTTCGGCGGCGGCGATGTCGCGCTGGCGGTCCTGGGTTTCCCAGGTAAAGCCTTCGCCCATCACATGAAAACGCACCTGCTCGGGAAAGCGCCGGAAGAACAACTCTTCGCCCGTGCTGTTACGGCCCTTGATGAACTGCACCACGCCGCATTGCATGCCGTGCCCCATGGCGCGGGCAAGCATGCCGAAGGCCGAACTGCTCTTGCCCTTGCCGTTGCCGGTCAGCACCAGCAGCAGGCCACACTCGTTCGGGGAATTGGCGATGCGCTCGTCGATCACGGCTTTTTTGCGCTGCATGCGCGCCAGATGGCGTTCGTCACGATCGGGGGTATCAGTCATGGGGGAGCTCTCCGTTGAGGCAGGAATAACGGCGGGCAGGCACAAAAATAGAAGGCAACAAGCCTGGCATCGCCCACCGTGACGCCGCTGGATGAATCAGGCCGGTCTCCGGGCTCATGAGTGGCCGCGGGGCCAGACTGCGCGCCTTCCCGCATCGAATCGACACAGTGGCATCAGCACAGTTTTCACTCATTTACCGTTGCGGGGGCAGCGCCGGAATTGCGGGCCTTCGACCAATAGAAGGACTCACTCACCGGCTTCCCTGTTTCACTCTGTCGACCCAAGCCACAGAGCACCTGAAACAAGCCGCGAAGGTTAGAGGGTTGGGGGTGGAGCGTCAATTAAAGCCGGGAGGCGATCGACCGATTGACTGCCATCAATCAATAAACTGACGTCAATCTTGTGCCACACTCCCAGCAGTGATATCAAAGAGCCACAACCTCACAACACAACAACAAGGGTGAGCCCATGCAAGGCATGATCATCAGCAATCCAAAGCTGGAATTCCTGCGCCCGGTGCTTGAGCGCTGGTTCGAATGCATCGACCGTTACAACGCCGTCCGCGGTGATGGCGACACACCGTACTGGCACGACGAAAAAGCCAATCTCGGACTGCTGTCTGCCGCCGCCTGGATGGCCGAGATGGTCACGCTGCAACAGACACCAACCCGCAAACAGACCGACGAAGGCGAGCGCAACAGCCGCGCCGACCTGTTCCTCGCCTCGCCGGAAACCCGCGCCTACATCCAGACCAGCCAGCGCTGGCCACGGGTCAACAGCCTCAACCTGTCCCAGGCCCTGCTCGATATCGCCAGCGATGCGAAGCGCCTGAGCCACGCCAGCGACCTGAAACTCGGCTGCCTGTTCGTCGCCCCGCAAAAAGCCCAGCAAGGCGCAACGCCGGAAGAACTCCAGGACATGGTCGACGACCTGCAAAAGGAACACACCTGCGCGGTCGCCTGGTATTTCCCTTATGCCTACCGCAAGTTGCGCAACGAAGCCGGCAACTATCACCCCGGCATTGCGGTGCTGTTCAAGGAAGCTCGCGGCTGAGGCATTGAACCATCGCACGACAACGCTTCTCTATGATTAGAACAAGGCATTCGTAGGGAAGACCAGCATGCGCACGCCCCCGCTCGCTCTCGTTGTCGCGCTCTGCACAGGGCTCGCCGCTTGTGGCGAGACCTCTCGCCTGCAAGTCTCCGACGGCACCGGCCCGTCCCCCCGACTACCAGAACCCGACAAGACCCTGGTTCCGACCGTGAACATCGCCCCGGCCATCGGTTGGCCGCAGGGCGCAAAACCTGTCGCCGCCACGGGCACTCAAGTGGCCGCTTTTGCCGAAGACCTGGATCACCCCCGCTGGCTTTATGTGCTGCCCAATGGCGATGTGCTGGTGGCGGAAACCAATGCACCACCCAACCCCGAAGACGGCAAAGGCATTCGCGGCTGGGTCGCGAAAAAAGTCATGGAGCGCGCCGGGGCCGGCGTGCCCAGCGCGAACCGCATCACTTTGCTGCGCGACAAGGACCACGATGGCGTCGCGGAAACCCGCACGGTGTTTGTGCAAAATCTCAACTCCCCCTTCGGCATGACGCTGGTCGGCAATGACCTGTATGTGGCCGATACTGATCGCCTTCTGCGCTTTCACTATGAAAGTGGCGAGACGCAGATCCAGTCACCACCGATCAAGGTGATTGACCTGCCGGGCGGCCCGTTGAACCACCACTGGACCAAAAACGTCATCGCCAGCAAGGACGGCAGCAAGCTCTACGTCACCGTAGGCTCCAACAGCAACGTCGCGGAAAACGGCATGGACAAGGAATCAGGTCGCGCAGCGATCTGGGAAGTGGATCGCGCCACCGGCCAGCACCGGATCTTCGCCTCCGGCCTGCGCAACCCCAACGGCATGGCCTGGGAACCGCACAGTGGCGCACTGTGGACCGCGGTCAACGAACGAGATGAAATTGGCAGTGATCTGGTACCGGACTACATCACCTCGGTGAAGGACGGCGCTTTTTATGGCTGGCCGTACAGTTACTACGGCCAGCATGTCGATATTCGCGTCGCGCCACAAAACCCGGACCTGGTGGCCAAGGCCATTGCCCCGGACTACGCCGTCGGCCCGCACACGGCGTCACTGGGCCTGACCTTCGCMGAAAACAGCAAGCTGCCGGCGCCATTCACCCAAGGGGCATTCATCGGTCAGCACGGCTCCTGGAACCGCAAGCCCCACAGTGGTTACAAAGTGATTTTCGTGCCCTTCCGTGCGGGCAAACCTGCAGGAAAACCGGTTGACGTGCTTTCCGGATTCCTCAACGACAAGGAAGAAGCCATGGGCCGCCCGGTGGGCGTGGTGATCGACCGGCAGGGTGACTTGTTGGTGGCCGATGATGTGGGGAACAAGGTGTGGCGGGTATCGGCTGCCAGGTAACACCATCCCGGGTGAACACAGAACCCTGTGGGAGCGAGCTTGTCTCCGGGCGGCGATCCGACGATGAGGCCGGCACATTCAACATCGATGTTGACTGACCTACCGCCATCGCGAGCAAGCTCGCTCCCACAGGATGTCCAGCTCAACGTTTGCGACAGAGTGTTAGCCCATCACCCAACGGCAACAACGACAGATCCACCCGCGCATCATCCTTCAACGCCCGGTTGAGCGCCTGGATCGCCCGGGTGTCCGCGCTCTCGGGGTTGGCCTCAAGCACGCGCCCGCTCCACAAGGTGTTATCGAACACCGCCAGCCCGCCGACCCGCAGCAATCCCAGGGCGTGTTCCAGATAACTCGGGTAGTTGGCCTTGTCGGCATCGATGAACACCAGGTCGTACTGCCCGCCCTGCCCTTGTCGCTCAAGCTCGGCGAGGGTCTCCAGCGCCGGGGCCAGGCGCAGGTCAATCCGTCCGGTGAGCCCCGCTTCCTGCCAGTACCGTCGTGCGATGGCGTTGTAGTCACCGGGGATATCACAGCAAATCAGCGAGCCGTCAGCCGGTAATGCCGACGCCATGCACAGGGCGCTGTAACCGGTGAAAGTGCCGACCTCGAGCAAGCGCCTGGCCCCCGTCAGTTTCACCAGCAAAGCGAGAAACTGCCCCTGCTCCGGCGCCACCTGCCAACGTGCCATCGGCAGCGCCTGGGTCTCATCGCGCAAGCGCTTGAGCAGTGGCGTTTCGCGCAGGGAGACATCGAGCAGGTATTGGTACAGGGCGTCGTCGAGATTAAGCGTGCGAGCAGTCATGATCAGCAGCTCCGGACATTACGGGTTGCGCGCCAGATGTTCAGGCTGCAGAACACGCTTGGCGCTCAGATACGCTTTTTGCCAATAGGCCTTGGACAGACTGTCGAGCTTCACGGTGCCGCCGGTGGCCGGTGCGTGGACGAAGCGCCCTTCTCCCACGTAGATGCCGGCATGACTGACCTGGGAACCGCCATTGGTGGCGAAGAAAATCAGGTCACCGGTTTGCAGGCCTTCCTTGCCCACATTCGCCGCTTGCATGGAGATCATTTCGCGAGTGGTGCGCGGCAAGGAAATACCGGCGACATCGCGGTACACATAACCGATCAGGCCGCTGCAATCAAATCCGGAATCCGGCGTATTACCACCCCAACGATAAGGCGTGCCCACCAGGCCGAGCGCGCGAAACAGCACGTCTTCCGCCTCGGGCGAAAAAGCTTGCGGGGATCCGAATACGATGGGAGCGCGAACCACCTGCGCTGGTGGCGGTGTGCGGCTGGCGCAGGCACTGAGCAGCGCTGCGAAAAACATGATTGCGAGGCGGGCCGACGTCGTCATAAGCAGAGCATCCTGATCTGGCTGCGGCTTTTTTCTGCCGGGAGTGCAGAAAAGAAAACCGCCTGCGCGGGACGCAGGCGGTTTGCCATCATTCATAGATCAGGATTCTAGCGGTTATATGGCAAACTTCAAGTAAGACTTTAAGTTCGCCTTACAAACTGTCCGCTTACTTACGTGCAGTGACGATTGGCGACGCGTTAGGTGCCATCGCCAGGGCGCGCTTGGCTTCGATGAAGCTCTTGTTCCAGTAACTGTCGCCCAGGCTATCGATCCGCACACCACCGCTGCGGCGGCTGCTGGAGTGGATGAACTGGTTGTCACCCAGGTAGATCCCGGCGTGACTGACACGACCGCGACGGCCATTGGTTGCGAAGAACAGCAGGTCGCCCGGCTCAAGCTTGCTGCGCGAGACCAGCGGAGCGTCCACGTTGATCATTTCGCGGGTGGAGCGTGGCAGGTTCATGCCCGCCTCTTCGCGAAACAGGTAACCGATGAAACCGCTGCAATCGAAGCCGGCTTCAGAAGTACCGCCGAAACGGTAACGGGTACCGATCAGGGACATGCCACGTTCGAGGATGCTGTCGGCCAGGACCGGAAGCTGGTAGGACTTGCCGCCAGCGAAGTCGGCCAGTTCTTTTTCGGTTGCCTTTTCTTCCTGGTAAAAAACTTCCTGATAAAGAGCGGAAGACTGGGCAGTTGCAGAATTCTTGAGCTGTTGTTGTTGCTCTTGCTGGGACACCGGAGTGTGGGCAGCGCAACCGAACAACAGGGTGACGAGTGCGAGAGGCACGAGGGGTGCGAAGCGCTTTAGCATGGGCACGACCGTGGCTGATAGTTGTAAAGAAGCCGAGACTATGCCCGCTATCATCCTCATTTGCAAATTCAATCGATCTTTTTGTGACTTTTCCGTTTCTCGTTTACTTCTAAGCGCTTAAGCCCATTTTAAACCTACACGCAGCCCGCAACCGGGCAGGAAAGCGGGGTTTCTGGCGCCCGAAATTCGCCGAACTGGCTAAAAGCCCCGGATTCAGCGGGTTTACCAGCCGAGGGTTTCTTTCAAAAACGGGATTGTCAGCTTGCGCTGAGCCTGGAGGGAGGCCTGATCGAGACGCTCGAGCAGCTCGAACAGCGCACTCATGCTGCGGGTACCGCGAGTCAAAATGAAATGCCCGACTTCGTCGGTCAGGTGTAGTCCGCGACGAGATGCGCGCAATTGCAGGGCGCGCAATTTGTCCTCATCGGACAGCGGGCGCATCTGGAAGATCAAGGCCAGGGTCAGGCGCGACTTGAGATCCGCCAGCTTCACCGGCAACTCACGGGGGGATGTCGACGCGGCAATCAGCAAGCGTCGGCCGCTGTCGCGCAAGCGATTGAACAGATGAAACAGCGCCTCTTCCCAGTCCGCCTTGCCGGCAACCGCCTGCAGGTCATCGAGACAGACCAGTTCGTACTGTTCAAGGTTGTCGAGAATTTCAATACCGCGATCGAGCAGCTCGGCCAGCGGCAGATAGACCGCAGGCTCCCCCAATTGCTCGAAGCGCAGGCAGGCGGCCTGCAACAGATGCGTACGCCCTACCCCATCCTTGCCCCAAAGGTATATCAGGCTCTCGGTCCAGCCGGCGTCGGCTTCGCACAGCCGCTCGACATAGCCGAGTGCAGCGGCATTGGCGCCTGGGTAGTAATTGATAAAGGTGGCGTCGTCACGCAGACGCACACCTAGGGGCAGCTGAATCGGTTTCATCCTGACTGAACAGTTCCAAAGGAACCGTTAGTGGCCTCTGTGTAAAGTTTGCGAAGTTTATACCCGTGAGCCGGGCCGCACAATGCGACAGACCACAAGCAAAATCAAAGGTTTGCGTTAATGCACCGGTTTTATGACCGTTTCTTTGGCGGTGCATGTGACAGTCGCGCGATGCAAGCAGGCTGACCCGCCATGAACCCAGGCAACCCGCCATCACCCATCGACGCCTCTTACCACTCCGGCTCGTCGACACTCCCGTAGATTTCAGAATCCTTATACAAATCATGCACATGACGCACCAGCACCATGATCACCGCCGCGACCGGCAATGCCAGTAGCACACCGGTAAAGCCAAACAGCTCACCACCGGCCAGAATCGAGAAAATCACCGCCACCGGGTGCAGGCCAATCCGGTCACCAACCAGCAACGGCGTCAGCACCATACCCTCCAGCGCCTGGCCGACCATGAACACCGCGACAATGCCGAGCATCGGGTAAAGATCACCACCGAACTGGAACAACCCCGCAAGCAGCGCCGCGCCAATGCCGATGATAAAACCCATGTACGGCACGATCGCCGCCAGACCGGCAATCAGGCCAATCAACAAGCCCAGTTCCAGCCCGACCAGCATCAGGCCCGCTGCGTAGATCACACCCAAGGCCACCATCACCAGCAACTGTCCGCGCACGAAGGCTCCGAGCACTTCATGGCATTCACCCGCCAGGGATACTGCGCGCGCTTCACGATCACGGGGCAGCAGGCCGCGGACCTTGGCCATCATCAGATCCCAATCCCGCAGCAGGTAGAAGCTCACCACCGGAATCAACACCAGGTTCGCCAACCAGCCGATCAACGCCAGCCCCGAGGCCGTAGCATGGCTCAACACGACGCCGACAATATCAGTGGTCTGACTCATATGCTCGCTGATGGCGGCCTTGAGCTTGTCGAACTTCCAAAAACCTTCCGACAGGCCGAATTTCGATTGCGCCCAGGGCAACGCCGTGTGCTGCAGCCAGTCGAGCATCTGCGGGGCCAGCTCATACAAACGAAACAACTGCCTGGCGAGCAACGGCACCAAGACCAACAGCAGCGCGGTGAAGATCAATGTAAAGAGGGTAAACACCGCCACGACACCCCAGGTTCGAGACAGGCCTGCCTTCTCCAGCCGATCCACCAGCGGGTCGAACAAGTAGGCCAACAGCAGCGCCACCAGGAACGGCGTCAGGATCGGATGCAACAACCAGACAAACGCACAGAGCAGGACCACCCCACCGAGCCAGAACCAACGCCGCGTATCGGCCATGAACCACTCCATTGCTTCTATATAAAGAAAGAAAAACTACCAGCGAAAACGCAGCTGCGGTGTCGGGGCCGGCGCTGCGACAGACACCGAGCCGCCGGTGGCAGGCTGAGCGGGCGCTGCCGGGGCCGGTGCCTGACCCGCTGGCGCTTCCTGCAGCCTCGCCAGCGACAGTTGTGCACGCAGTTGATCGGCGCTGCCATTGACCCTATAGACAATCCGGTCGCCGTCGACACTTTGCACACGCCCGCCAAATGGCTCCAGCAAGCGCCCAAGGGAGGCGTAGTGCTCAAGATTCATACCCTGCACCTCCAGCAATTGCTCACTCGAAGCACCGGCCTTGGCAACAAACCGCGGCGCCAGGCGCTCGTTGACCGCCAGCATCACCGCATCGGCCACGGAGGCCTGATCGGCGCCTTGCACGCTGCCTGCCTCTTTTTTATCCCCCAGCCACAATTGCCACTTGGCTTGCCACTGCCCGCCCTCCTCCTTGGCGTGTACCGTGAGCAAGGCGTCGGCGTTGTAGCGTTCCGATGCCGCAAGCAAAGGCGCGGGATCTGCGCCTTCCAGATTCGGCGCGGTCGCAACGATCTGTTCGTTCAGGTCCGCCAATGGCAAGCGCAATGGCAAACCACGGTGTTGAGCAGCCCGACGCAACGGCACCGCGCTGGCCTGACCGTCGCCCACCAGGCTTGTACCCTCGGTGGAATCATTCAACCACCAGCCGAGGATCGACGGCCGATTGGCCCCCCACATCGCCAGGCCGGCGCGGCGCAAGGCCTGCTCGGTGGTGCCCGGATCGAAATCGACTTTCAGGACTTCCGGCGGCCCGGCATCAAAGCCGTATTGGCTGATGATCTGTTGCGGGTCTTTGCGAATCGCCGCCAGCCCCGGATTTTGAGCGGCCTTGGGGTCGCCGGTCAGGCGCAACACCAATGTGTCCAACGCACGTTGGGTCGCCTGGTCGCGCTCCTCGGGCGATTGGCCACTCACCGGCTCGCGCACCTGGTAAAGGCCTTTGACGGTTTCGGCATGACTGACCAGGCTGACCACTGACAAACAACTCACAAGCAAGAATTTACAAAAACGCATGGAAGATTCCTGACGACAAGAGCGGCTGGAACAGACCGCATGAAAGCGATCGAGCAAGACTGTGACCATTGCCCGACGCAAAACATTCACACGTTCTGGGTAAGTTTTCGCACTGTCATAACGATAGACGGTTAATCGCAATACCTTATACAGCCATGCAGGATGCCACCGACACC
Source organism: Pseudomonas sp. P5_B3 (assembly GCF_056400405.1). Classification (NCBI taxonomy): domain Bacteria; kingdom Pseudomonadati; phylum Pseudomonadota; class Gammaproteobacteria; order Pseudomonadales; family Pseudomonadaceae; genus Pseudomonas; species Pseudomonas sp. P5_B3. The sequence continues at coordinate 81,239 of NZ_JBFULI010000024.1, forward strand.
GTGCATCAACGGTTTTTTTTGAACGGATATGGCCCTGCTGTCGGCCTGAGGATGGCCGCTGCGGCTCAAGCCTGATAAAATCGCGCGCCTTCGCAGACCGGCAACAGCCGGGTAGTGTCCGAATAGCGCGCATGGTTCTCGCCTACGCAGTTTCGGCGCTCCCGACGGACTCGGTCGTTACCCAGAAATCCCCCCCTAAAGGCCTGGATCATGAGCAAGCAACCCTCCCTGAGCTACAAAGACGCCGGTGTAGACATCGACGCCGGCGAAGCATTGGTCGAACGCATCAAGAGCGTCGCCAAGCGCACTGCGCGCCCGGAAGTCATGGGCGGCCTGGGCGGTTTCGGCGCCCTCTGCGAAATCCCGGCCGGCTACAAGCAGCCGGTGCTGGTTTCCGGTACTGACGGCGTCGGCACCAAACTGCGCCTGGCCCTGAACCTGAACAAGCACGACAGCATCGGCATCGACCTGGTTGCCATGTGCGTCAACGACCTGGTGGTGTGCGGCGCCGAGCCGCTGTTCTTCCTCGACTACTACGCCACCGGCAAACTGAACGTCGACACCGCCGCCCAGGTTGTGACCGGCATCGGCGCTGGCTGCGAACTGTCGGGTTGCTCCCTGGTCGGCGGCGAAACTGCTGAAATGCCGGGCATGTACGAAGGCGAAGACTACGACCTGGCCGGTTTCTGCGTCGGCGTCGTGGAAAAATCCGAAATCATCGACGGCTCCAAGGTTGCTGCCGGCGATGCCCTGCTCGCCCTGCCGTCTTCCGGCCCGCACTCCAACGGCTACTCGCTGATCCGCAAGATCATCGAAGTGTCCGGCGCCGACATCGAGAACATCCAGCTCGACGGCAAGCCGCTGACCGACCTGCTGATGGCCCCGACCCGTATCTACGTGAAGCCGCTGCTCAAGCTGATCAAGGAAACCGGCGCTGTCAAAGCCATGGCCCACATCACCGGTGGCGGCCTGCTGGACAACATTCCGCGCGTTCTGCCAAAAGGCGCGCAAGCCGTGGTTGACGTGGCCAGCTGGAACCGCCCGGCAGTGTTCGACTGGCTGCAAGAGAAAGGCAACGTTGACGAGAACGAAATGCACCGCGTGCTGAACTGCGGCGTGGGCATGGTTATCTGCGTTGGCCAGGAGCACGTTGAGGCCGCCCTGAACGTTCTGCGCGAAGCGGGCGAGCAGCCTTGGGTCATCGGCCAGATCGCCACCGCTGCCGAAGGCGCGGCTCAGGTCGAACTGAAGAACCTTAAGGCGCACTAATGCCTAAAACCTGTGATGTGGTGGTGCTGTTGTCCGGCACCGGCAGTAACTTGCAGGCCTTGATCGACAGCACGCGGACCGACGACAGCCCGGTCCGCATCGCTGCGGTGATTTCCAACCGCGCCGACGCCTACGGCCTGCAACGCGCCAGGGACGCGGGTATTGACACCCGCACCCTGGATCACAAGGCTTTCGAAGGTCGCGAGGCCTTCGACGCCGCGCTGATCGAACTGATCGACGCCTTCAATCCCGAACTCGTGGTACTGGCCGGATTCATGCGCATTCTCAGCGCTGGCTTCGTACGCCACTATCAGGGTCGCCTGCTCAATATCCATCCTTCGCTGCTACCCAAATACAAAGGGTTACACACTCATCAGCGCGCACTGGAGGCCGGCGACACCGAGCACGGCTGCTCCGTGCACTTCGTCACTGAGGAACTCGATGGTGGACCACTGGTCGTACAGGCTGTAATACCGGTAGAGTTACAGGATTCGCCGCAGAGTCTGGCGCAGCGGGTCCATGTTCAGGAACACCTGATCTACCCGATGGCCGTACGCTGGTTTGCCGAAGGCCGTCTGGCCCTCGACGAGCAAGGTGCTTTACTGGATGGACAGCTACTCGCGGCCAGTGGCCACTTGATTCGAAACTAGGAGATTTTATGCGTCGCGCCCTGCTCTTCGCTTGCGCTCTGCTCGCCTTGCCCTTCGCCCAGGCGGCAGACCTTCAACCCTTCTCCGCCAGCTACACCGCCGACTGGAAACAGTTGCCCATGAGTGGCACTGCCGAGCGCAGCCTCGAAAAAACCGGCGACGGCAAATGGAAACTGAGTTTCAAGGCGTCGATGATGATCGCCAGCCTGTCCGAGGAAAGCACGCTGACCCCGGACAAGGACACGCTACTTCCAGAGTCGTACCACTTTGAACGTGGCGGTTTGGGCAAGGCCAAGAAATCGGATCTGGATTTCGACTGGAACACCAAAGTGATCACCGGCACCGATCGCGGCGACGCAGTCAAGGTTGCGCTGAACCGCGGCATGCTCGACAAATCCACCTACCAATTGGCCTTGCAGCAAGACGTTGCCGCGGGCAAGAAAAGCATGAGTTATCAGGTGGTCGACGGCAATGAAGTCGACACCTATGACTTCCGCGTTCTGGGCGCTGAAAAGGTCGACACCAAGGCCGGCAAGATCGATGCGATCAAGGTTGAACGTGTACGCGACCCGACACAAAACAAACGCATCACTGTGATGTGGTTCGCCAAGGATTGGGATTACCTGCTGGTTCGCCTCCAACAAGTCGAAACCGACGGCAAGGAGTACAACATCATGCTCCTGGACGGCACGGTCAACGGCAAGGCAGTCAAAGGCAGCTGATCCGGATCGAAACCATGAAGCCCCGCAATCGCGGGGCTTTTTTGTGGGCTCGAAAATTGGAACACCCGACAAGCGCGATGGCTCTATACCTTCAAGGTCTTTTTTGATCGAATGAGTTTTCCTGATACCTGCGAGGTTTCCCATGACCGTTACTGTCAACACCGTTTCTGCCGAAGGCTTTCGCCACACCGTCCAGATCGATGACCATGAACTCTTCGCCGACGTGCCCGTCACGGCGGGTGGTGAAGGCTCGGCACCGGAGCCGCACGATTATTTCGATGCAGCGCTGGGTGCCTGCAAAGCCCTGACCCTGAAGCTGTATGCCAAAAAGAAGAACATCCCTTTGACCGGTGTCGGTGTGGAGGTCAAGCGCGACAACAGTCAGGAACAGAAAGGCCAATACGCGCTGCACGTCAAACTGACCCTCAAGGGCGTACTCACCGACGCCCAGCGCGAAGAACTGCATCGCGTGGCCGATCGCTGCCCGATCCACAAGCTGATGACCACGTCTGAAGTGAGCATCGAGACGCATTTGTCCGAAGGCGCGTTCAGCCAATAGCGGCAAGGGCTGCGCAAGCGGGTTATGCTCGAACGCATCACCCGCTCAGCCTGGAACGCACCATGAACACTCCGCTCGTGATCCGCCCCCGCCCCGAAGATGTCGAAGGCCAGCCGATTCTCCGCCCGTTGCCATCGGCCAAGTGCCGCAACGTCGGGCCATTCGTGTTTTTCGACCACATGCTGGAAACCCGTTATCCACCGGGCAAAGGCATGAACATCCGCCAGCATCCGCACATTGGCCTGTCTACCCTCACCTACTTGTTCCAGGGGCAAATCCAGCACAAGGACAGCCTCGGTTCCGATCAAGTGGTCGGGACTGGCGATGTCAGCTGGATGACGGCCGGCAGCGCCATCGCCCACGTAGAACGCACGCCTGAGGCCCTGAAACAAAGCGGCTTCACGATGCACGGCTTGCAAATCTGGCTGGCTTCGCCCAAGGATAAAGAACAAGGTCCTGGGCACTACAGCCACCATCCGGCGTCCACATTGCCGGTCAGCGAAAACCTGGGAGTGAAGATTCGCATGATTGCCGGGGCGGGCTTTTGCCTGGAATCACCAGTGCCGGTGCTTTCGCCTACGCTGTACGCGGAACTGCACCTGCAAACGGCGACGACATTACTGATCCCCACCGAGCATGAAGAACGTGCGCTGTATGTGTTGAGCGGCGAAGTGCAACTGGATGGCGAGCCGCTGGAGCCGCATTCACTGGTGGTACTGCCTGCCGGGGAAGAGATGACGCTGTTTGCTGAAAGCGACAGTCACGCCGTGTTGTTTGGCGGTGCTCCGCTGGACGGGCCACGGCGGATCAACTGGAATTTTGTCGCGAGCGATCCGGCTGCAATTGATGAAGCTCGCCGGCGCTGGGCAGCCGGGGACTGGCCGACGGTGCCGGGGGAAAGCGAGCGGATCGAACTGCCTTAGGCTTAGCGTCGTTCATTCAATTGCCATCGCGAGCAAGCTCGCTCCCACAGTTGACCGAGTCGACTGCAAGAACTGCGTACGACACCATTCCCCTGTGGGAGCGAGCTTGCTCCGGGCGGCGCTCCGACGATGAGGCCGGCACTTACACCGGCCAAGCGTTAACTGAAAACCGCAGTCAGCCCTCGAACACTTCATCCAGCAAGTTATGCATCGACGTGAACGCGCGGGCCGCGACCTTCGCGTCATACATCATCATGCCCGGCACCTTGGCGTGCGGGTCGGTGAACGAGTGGAACGCACCGCCATAGCTCAGCAACTGCCAGTCCACACCCGCCGCGTTCATTTCATCTTCGAATGCCGGCAATTGCTCTTTCGGCACCAATGGATCGGAAGCACCGTGCAGCACCAGGACCTTACCCTTGATGTTTTTCGCATCGGCCGGATTCGGTGTGTCCAGCGTGCCGTGGAACGATACCGCGGCCTTCACCGGCGCGCCGGTACGGGCGAGCTCCAAGGCGCAGCAGCCACCGAAGCAGAAACCGAAAGTGGCCAGTTTCGAAGTATCGACAGCCACTTCACCCTGACTCTGCAGCTGCTCGAACGCCACCTGCATGCGCTTGCGCAGCAATGGGCGGTCATTCTTCAACGGCATCATGGCCGCGCCGGCCTCGTCATTGTTCGTCGGTCGAACCGATTGACCGTAAAGGTCTGCGATCAACACCACATACCCCTTGGAGGCCACCGATTTGGCGATCTCCTCGGCACCGGCGCTGACGCCCATCCAGTTCGGCGCCATCAACAAACCCGGACGCGGGCCTTTAAGGTCGGCATCGAAGGCCAGACGGCTTTCGTAAGCCTGGCCATCGATCTGGTAGGCAACGGAACGTACTGTGATTTGGCTCATTTCTGACTCCTGATTGTTGAACACCAGAATGAAAAAACCCGCCGAAGCGGGTTTTTCTGCAACACGGTTAAGCCGACAGTTCAACCAATAGCTTGTTCAGACGGCGCACATAGGCCGCCGGATCTTTCAAACTGTCGCCGGCCGCCAGGGCCGCCTGATCGAAGAGGATGTGCGACAGGTCGCCGAAGCGCTCGTCACTCTGCTCGTTGTCGAGCTTCTCGATCAGCGGGTGAGCCGGGTTGAATTCGAAGATCGGCTTCGAATCCGGAACCTTCTGGCCGCTGGCTTCCAGGATCTGGCGCATCTGCAAGCCCAGGTCCTGCTCGCCGATGGCCAGGATCGCCGGCGAGTCGGTCAGGCGATGGGACACCCGAACTTCCGCAACGGACTCGCCCAGGGCGGTCTTCAGACGCTCGACCAGACCTTCTTTCGCCTTGGCGACTTCTTGCGCAGCCTTCTTGTCCTCTTCCGAGTCCAGGTTGCCGAGGTCCAGGTCACCGCGCGCCACGTCGACAAAGCTCTTGCCGTCGAAATCGCTGAGGTAGCTCATCAGCCACTCGTCGATGCGGTCGGTCAACAGCAGCACTTCGATGCCTTTCTTGCGGAAGACTTCCAGGTGCGGGCTGTTTTTGACCTGCGCGTAGGTTTCGCCGGTCAGGTAGTAGATCTTGTCCTGTCCTTCCTTGGCGCGCGCGAGGTATTCGGCCAGGCCAACAACCTGCTCGCCATCGTCGCCATGGGTCGATGCGAAACGCAGCAGGCCGGCGATTTTTTCCTTGTTGGCGAAATCTTCTGCCGGGCCTTCTTTCATGACCTGACCGAAGTTTTTCCAGAAGCCTTTGTATTGCTCTGGCTCGTTCTTCGCCAGTTTTTCCAGCATGTCCAGAACGCGCTTGGTCAGTGCCGACTTCATGGAATCGATGATCGGGTCTTTCTGCAGGATTTCCCGCGACACGTTCAGCGACAGGTCGTTGGAGTCGACCACGCCTTTGATGAAGCGCAGGTACAGCGGCAGGAAGGACTCGGCCTGATCCATGACGAACACACGCTGCACGTACAGCTTCAGGCCTTTCGGCGCTTCACGCTGGTACAGATCGAACGGAGCGCGGCTCGGCACGTACAGCAGCGAGCTGTATTCCAGCTTGCCTTCGACCTTGTTGTGGCTCCAGCTCAACGGGTTTTCGAAATCGTGAGCGATGTGCTTGTAGAACTCCTGGTACTCCTCGTCCTTGATCTCGGTACGCGGACGGGTCCACAGGGCGCTGGCGCGGTTGACGGTCTCCCATTCAACGGACGGCTTCTCTTCGCCTTCGGCAGCGGCCACTTCTTTCGGCAGCTCGATCGGCAAGGCGATGTGGTCGGAGTACTTCTTGATGATGTTGCGCAGGCGCCAGCCATCGGCGAACTCGTCTTCACCGGATTTCAGGTGCAGGACGATGCGAGTGCCGCGTTCAGCCTTGTCGATGGTCGCAACTTCGAAGTCACCCTCGCCCTTGGACGACCAGTGCACGCCTTCGCTGGCAGCGCTGCCGGCACGACGACTGAATACATCGACTTTGTCGGCGACGATGAATGCGGAGTAGAAACCGACACCGAACTGGCCGATCAGGTGCGAGTCTTTCTTCTGGTCGCCGGTCAGGTGCTTCATGAAATCGGCGGTGCCGGACTTGGCGATGGTGCCCAGGTGGGTGATCGCATCTTCGCGGCTCATGCCGATACCGTTGTCTTCGAGGGTGACGGTTTTAGCGTCCTTGTCGAAGCTCACGCGGATTTTAAGTTCGGCGCCACCTTCCAGCAGCTCTGGCTTGGCCAGGGCTTCGAAACGTAACTTGTCGACAGCGTCAGAGGCGTTCGAGATCAATTCGCGAAGGAAAATTTCCTTGTTGGAATACAGCGAATGGATCATGAGATGCAGCAGTTGCTTCACCTCGGTCTGGAAGCCCAGGGTTTCCTTTTGAGTTTCCACACTCATGGTCATCAAACTCCAATCAGATGGCTTAAGCCGCAACCTTGAGGTTCGACGGCGGGTTGTCCTCAGAGTTTGGGGCTCTGTTCAGGATTTCAAGGGCTCTTCGAGTTTGAAATGTGCGCGGGCCGTGGCAATGGGTTCGGCCTCAGTGCTTTGCCAGGCGGTAATCGCCACGTTGGCGACCCGGCGGCCCTGACGGCAAACCTGGCATCGGGCCCAGGTATCGCGAAACTGCCCGGTGCGCAGGTAATCCAGGGAGAAGTCGATGATCTTCGGCACGCCGGGCGTTCCGGTAAGCACCAACAGGTGCAGCGCCGCGGCCAGCTCCATGAACCCGGCGATCACACCGCCATGAATCGCCGGTAACAAAGGGTTACCAATGTTGTCCTTGTTCGCTGGCAGCTTGAACAGCAGCTCATCTCCCACCCGTGAACATTCGACGCCGATCAGCCGGGCATAGGGAATCAAATCCAGCAGCAAGGCGTAATCGCCCTGCTCATGGGCCTTTTGCAATTGGTCCTTCAGAGAATCGCTCATTGCGCACCTCCGGCAACCACGCCACCAAAGCCCTTGGCACCCTTGATGCCCTTGCCCATGCGCATGAAAGTGCCCACCACATGGGCAATGGGTTGCCCGGGGTCGTCCTGATAGGCGAAGCCACGGGCAAAAATCACGTCGGTGGTGACCCGATAGCACTGGGCAAAGCCGTAGACATCCTTATGGGGCTCGGCGGCGTGCATGTAGTCGATGCGCAGGTCGAGGGTCGGACAGACCTCGAACTCCGGGAGTACGCAGAGCGTCGCCATGCCACAGGCCGTGTCCATCAGCGAGGTCAGCGCCCCGCCATGAATCACCCCGGTTTCAGGATTGCCGACGATCTGCAGGCTGTACGGCAGCACAATCGTCAGCCCTTCGCTGCTGGCGCTGTGAACGCTTAGTCCAAGTACCTGACAATGTCGCAGCGCCGACAGAAAGCGCGTCGCACGCTCAAAAACGGGGTTTTCAGCCATTTGATAAAAACTCTTGTTTAAATCCGTACAGTGCAGTGGCGGTCCGGGTAAAAGTTCCGCATTAGAACAAACTTATATATCTGAAAGAATTGAGGAACTTAACGCTGATACTTGGGTTCTTAAGGCCAGTAGATGCTTTTCATCAGGAGAAACACCCCATGCGTAAGACTTTAGCTATTGCCTTGATGCTGACCGCTTCCCTCGGTCTCGCTGCCTGCGATAAAAAATCCGAGGACAAAGCTCAAGATGCTAACCAACATGCTGAGCAAGCCCAGCAAAAAATGAACGAAGCTCAGGATAAAGTGAACGACGCGGCGAAAGAAAACGCCGAAGCCGCCAAAAATCAGACTGAATCGAACGCCGAAGCGCCAAAAGAGGCCGCTCCAGCCGCTCCGCAAGCGCCTAAGTACTAATCCGCTTTTTTGCGTGATGAAAGAAAACCCGCCAAGTGCGGGTTTTCTTTTGTCTTCAGAAAAGCGCTTAGAGCAAAAACGTTCGAAAAGTCGGACTAATCATCAACAACAAAGAACAGATTAATCCCACCAGCCAAACCAGACTGCTTTGCCAGACCAGCTCTTTCCAGTAACACACTGGATAGCCAGCGCGGGCGCCCGATCAGGCAGCCTCTTTATTCATCTCGGACAATGGCGCCTCTGTAGGGGTATAGACCATCACATCGAGAACGTCGGAGTGAAACTCGCGGCGATACAATACGAAGACCACGCCGGCACTCATCAACATGAACAGCCATGGACTAACGAACCAGGCCAGCATGGTCATGCCGAAGTAATAAGAGCGCAGGCCAAAGTTGAACTGGTTGGCGGCCATGGAGATGACACGGGCGGCACGGGCGGCAAAGGCCTTGCGCTCCTGCTCGGACACATGGCGTTCACCGACCATCGGCGCCGACCCCACCAGTATCGCTGCAAAGTTGTACTGGCGCATGCACCAGCTGAACGTGAAGAACGCATAGACAAACACCAGCGCCAGGCACAGCAACTTGATTTCCGACATGCCCTGGGAAGCCTGCTGCACCATCGGGATATCCGCCAGCAACGATACCGCCCGCTCCGAAGCCCCCAACACCGTGAGAATACCGGCCAGGATAATCAACGTACTCGAGGCGAAGAACGAAGCGTTGCGCTCCAGATTGCCGATCACGCTGGCATCGGCGATGCGGTTGTCGCGCAACAGCATGCGGCGCATCCAGTCTTCGCGATAAAGATGCAGAACACTGGCCAGGCACGCCGTATCACGGCCCTTCCATGTGGCATAGCGGGTGTAACCGCCCCAGCAGATAACGAACCAGATAGCGGCAAGAATGTGGATCAGGTTGGCTTGGATGAACGACATGCAGGTCCTTGTGATTTAAATGCGGATTACACAGACCCTGTGGGAGCGAGCTTGCTCCGGGCGGCGTTCCGACGATGGCGGCGGGTCAGCCGACATCAATATTGAATGTACTGCCCCCATCGCGAGCAAGCTCGCTCCCACAAAGGGTTTTGCAGTGTTTCGACGTTAGTCTAAGAAAAAAGACACTGCCTGATGCCCATAAAAAATGCCCCGTATCGATTGATACGGGGCATTTCTGTTTCTGCTCAAAACCCGCTTGTGGCGGGCCGTGAAGCGACTTAAGCCAAGGCTTCGGCGCGCTTGCCCAGCAGGCGATCGCAAACCACTGCGACGACCAGCGTCATCACCGACGGCACCAGCCAGGCCAGGCCCTGCTCGCTCAGCGGCAGGTGGGCCATTTGCGTCGGCATCCAGTCCGCCAGGCCTGCACCCTTGAGGGCGTCGATCAGGCCGAAGATGAACGACACCAGCATGACCGGGCCGAGGATACGACCCTGCTCATGCCAGAAGTCCTTGCAGAAGCTCAACGCCACCAGAACGATGCACGGCGGGTAGATCGCGGTCAGTACCGGGATCGAGAACGCAATCAGCTTGGTCAGGCCCAGGTTGGACACCAGCAGGGAGAATGCAGCAAGGATGATGACCAGCGTCTTGTAGGACAGTGGCAGCACTTGGCTGAAGTACTCGGCGCAGGCACAGGTCAGGCCGACCGCGGTCACCAGGCACGCCAGTGAGATCAGCACGGCAAGGAAACCACTACCTAGCGATCCGAAGGTGTGCTGCACGTAAGCATGCAATACCGCCGCGCCATTGGTAGCGCCAGCGGCCACTTCATGGCTGCCCGAACCGAGACGGAACAGGCTGACGTAAACCAGCGCCAGACCCACACCGGCAATCAGGCCGGCAATGATCGCGTAACGGGTGATCAGTGCGGGCGACTCGACACCGCGGGAACGGATGGCGTTGACGATGACGATGCCGAACACCAGGGCGCCCAGGGTATCCATGGTCAGGTAACCATTGATGAAGCCTTGGGAAAACGGTGCAGCCACGTATTCAGGGGTTGCTTGACCAATGTCACCGGCCGGCAAGGCGAATGCTGCGATGCCGAGAACGGCCAGGGCGATAATCTTCAGCGGCGCGAGGAAGCGCCCTACCGTATCCAGCAAACGGCCCGGATACAACGAGATGAAGAACACCAGCAGAAAGTACACCGAGCTGTACAGGAACAACGCCAGCGGGCTCTCGCCGGTCAGCGGCGCCAGGCCCACTTCGAACGATACCGTGGCGGTACGTGGCGTCGCGAACAGTGGCCCTACGGCCAGATAGCAGGCAGCCGCCAACAGGCCGCCAGCCACTTTACCGATCGGGCTGCTCAATGCATCCATTGCCCCACCGACTTTGGCCAGCGCAACAACGGTGATCACCGGCAGACCGACCGCGGTGACCAGAAAGCCCAGCGCCGCCATCCAGACATTGGGCCCGGACTGCAAACCGACGATAGGCGGGAAGATGATGTTGCCAGCCCCGACGAACAGGGCAAACGTCATAAAACCAAGTGCCAGGATGTCCTGGCCTTTCAACACTTTCATTAAGGAAATACCACACTACTGAATCGGAATTTAGAGAGGGATTTCCCTATGGGTGAGGGAAATGCTGTCGGTCCGTATAAGACCAACCCTTTTAGCGCGTTGCCGCCTTGTGGGCCGCGGACGCAAAAATGGCGAGTAGCCTAACGAATTTGGACGAGAAACGCACTGTTAGAGGGCGAACATTCCGATCTACGACACTTCCATGTCGCGTTTCTGCATGTAAATGGGTGGGGCCTGTAAGTCCGTCATCGCGAGCAAGCTCGCTCCCACAATAGATCTCGAGTGTTCACAAATCCTGTGGGAGCGAGCTTGCTCGCGATGAGGCCCTGCCAAACAACACACAAATCCCGGAAACGACAAAGGCCACCCTAAGGTGGCCTTTGTTTGGTGAAGCGTCAGTCAAGCGCGAGGCTTACTTGACAGCCCAACCAGTCAGCTCGGCCAGGGCCTTGCCGATGTCTGCCAGCGAACGCACGGTTTTAACGCCTGCGTCTTGCAGAGCAGCGAATTTCTCGTCTGCAGTGCCTTTGCCGCCAGAGATGATTGCGCCAGCATGGCCCATGCGCTTGCCCGGAGGAGCAGTCACACCAGCGATGTAGGAAACAACCGGCTTGGTCACGTGTGCCTTGATGTAGGCAGCCGCTTCTTCTTCAGCCGAACCGCCGATCTCACCGATCATCACGATCGCTTCGGTCTTCGGGTCTTCCTGGAACAGCTTCAGGATGTCGATGAAGTTCGAACCCGGGATCGGGTCACCACCGATGCCGACGCAAGTCGACTGACCGAAACCGGCGTCAGTAGTCTGCTTCACAGCTTCGTAGGTCAGGGTGCCGGAACGGGAAACGATACCGACCTTGCCTGGCAAGTGAATGTGACCTGGCATGATGCCGATCTTGCACTCGCCTGGGGTGATCACGCCTGGGCAGTTAGGGCCGATCAGGGTAACACCCAGCTCGTCGCACTTAACTTTAGCGTCCAGCATGTCCAGGGTAGGAATGCCTTCGGTGATGCAGACGATCAGCTTGATGCCGCCGAAAGCCGCTTCCAGGATCGAGTCTTTGCAGAAAGGAGCCGGAACGTAGATCACGCTGGCGGTAGCGCCAGTGGCCGCTACTGCGTCTTTAACGGTGTTGAACACTGGCAGACCCAGGTGCTCGGTGCCGCCTTTGCCTGGAGTTACGCCACCGACCATCTTGGTGCCGTATTCGATGGCTTGCTGGGTGTGGAAACTACCTTGCGAACCGGTAATACCCTGGCAGATAACTTTGGTGTCTTTATTGATCAGGACGCTCATTATTTGCCCTCCGCAGCTTTGACAACTTGTTGAGCAGCGTCGGTCAGGCTGGTAGCAGCGATGATGTTCAAACCGCTTTCTGCCAGTACTTTAGCGCCCAGCTCAGCGTTGTTGCCTTCGAGGCGAACAACAACCGGGATTTTCACGCCGACTTCTTTCACAGCGCCGATGATGCCTTCGGCAATCATGTCGCAGCGAACGATGCCGCCGAAGATGTTGACCAGTACTGCAGCGACGTTGGTGTCGGACAGGATGATCTTGAACGCTTCAGTTACGCGTTCTTTGGTAGCGCCACCACCTACGTCGAGGAAGTTGGCTGGCTTGCCGCCATGCAGGTTGACGATGTCCATGGTACCCATGGCCAGGCCAGCACCGTTGACCATGCAACCGATGTTGCCTTCCAGCGCTACATAGTTCAGTTCGAACTTGGCAGCGTGCGCTTCGCGCGGATCGTCTTGCGACGGATCGTGGAAAGTCTTCAGCTTAGGCTGACGGTACATGGCGTTGGCATCGATGTTGATCTTGGCGTCCAGGCAGTGCAGATCGCCGTCAGCCTTGATCACCAGCGGGTTCACTTCCAGCAGGGCCAGGTCGTGATCCTTGAACAGCTTGGCCAGACCTACGAAGATCTTGGCGAACTGAGCAACCTGCTTGCCTTCCAGACCCAACTGGAATGCCAGTTCGCGACCCTGGAATGGCTGAGCGCCAACCAGTGGATCGATAGTGGCTTTCAGAATTTTTTCTGGAGTGTCGTGAGCGATTTTCTCGATGTCCACGCCACCTTCGGTGGAAGCCATGAACACGATACGACGGCTCGAACGGTCAACGACAGCGCCCAGGTACAGCTCTTTAGCGATATCAGTGCACGATTCAACCAGGATCTTGGTGACTGGCTGACCATTGGCGTCAGTCTGGTAAGTCACCAGACGCTTGCCCAGCCACTGCTGTGCGAATGCCTTGGCATCTTCTTTGCTGCGAACCAGCTTTACGCCGCCCGCTTTACCGCGACCACCGGCGTGGACCTGGGCTTTGACAACCCACTCGCTGCCGCCGATTTTGTCGCAAGCTTCTGCTGCTGCTTCCGGGGTGTCTACCGCGTAACCGGTGGAAACTGGCAGGCCGTACTCAGCGAACAGCTGCTTACCCTGATACTCGTGAAGATTCATGCTTATTACCGTCTTCGTTAGGTACTGCGCATTCGGTGCTGCACTCATTCAAGTGCCGCACCACCTGTGACTGCTGCTTGCATAGCCTTTCCGGATACCCGGTGCAGCTATGCAAGACTGCGTCCAGCGGATATTCCGCGGTGAGTCTTGCATGCAAGGCTCACGACGGGCCATTCCGCCGTGGTTTCTTATTGTCTTAACGCTTCTTGCGGTTGGCGATGTGGATGGCGCCGCCATTCACAGCCAAAGCAGCTTCGTGCAAGGCTTCGGACAGGGTCGGATGGGAGAAAACCATCATGCCCAAGTCTTCAGCGCTGGTGCCGAACTCCATACCGATCGCGCCCTGCTGAACCAGTTCTGCAGCGCTTGGGCCAATCACGTGGACGCCCAGTACGCGGTCTGTCTTGGCATCTGCGATGACCTTGACGAAACCACCGGTGTCGTTGGCAGCCATGGCACGGCCAGAGGCTGCGAACGGGAAGGTGCCGACGTTAACTTCAACGCCTTCAGCTTTCAAGGCCTGCTCGGTTTTACCGACCCACGCGATTTCCGGGTGAGTATAAATAACCGAAGGGATCAAATCATAGTTCATCTGGGCCTTGTGGCCCTTGATGCGCTCGACAACCATGATGCCCTCTTCCGAGGCCTTGTGCGCCAGCATCATGCCGCGAACCACGTCGCCGATGGCGTAAACGCCCGGTACGGTGGTGGCGCAGTGATCGTCAACGTGCACGAAACCGCGCTCGTCCAGGGTCACGCCGCAGTCGGCAGCCAGCAGATCAGTGGTCACCGGACGGCGACCAACGGCTACGATCAGCTTGTCGAAAGTGATGTTCTGTTCGCCCTTGGCATCGGTGTAGTTCACCACGACTTCGTCGCCGTTCACTTTGGAACCGGTTACGCGAGCGCCCAGCTTGATGTCCAGACCTTGCTTGGTCAGGGTTTTCAGCGCTTCCTTGGAAACAGCGGTGTCCGCTGCCATCAGGAAGGTGTCCAGGGCTTCCAGGACAGTCACTTCTGCACCCAGACGCGACCAGACCGAACCCAGTTCCAGACCGATCACGCCAGCGCCGATCACGCCCAGACGCTTAGGCACGGATTGGAATTCCAGGGCGCCAGTCGAATCGACGATCACATTCTGGTCAACCGGAGCTGGCGGAATGTCGATCGGACGCGAACCTGGAGCCAGGATGACGTTTTCGGCTTCGATGATTTCTACCGAGCCGTCTGGCTTGGTGACTTCGACTTTCTTGCCGGCCAGCAGCTTGCCGTGACCCTCGATGGAGGTCACACCGTTGGCTTTGAACAGGGTCGCAACGCCGGAGGTCAGGCCTTTGACGATGTTGGCTTTACGGCCGACCATCGCTGGCACGTCCATGGTCACGCCAGCGTGATTGATACCGTGGATCGCGAAACCGTCCTGGGCCTCGTGGAATTTCCACGAGCTGTCCAGCAGGGCCTTGGATGGAATGCAGCCGACGTTCAGGCAAGTACCGCCCAGAGCCAGTTTGCCTTCCTTGTCGGTGTACTTCTCGATGCAGGCAGTGGAGAGGCCCAGTTGCGCTGCTTTAATGGCAGCCACGTAGCCGCCAGGGCCCGCGCCAATCACTACCACGTCGAATTTCTGAGTCATGTGTCATTCCTTCTCGAATCAAACCGGACGGCCCCTTTTGGGGACCGTCGTGGGACGAAGCTGGTCATTACAGAAGGGCCGTCCATCGCTGAGCGGCCCGTGCAACGAAATCAGATATCCAGCAGCAAACGAGCCGGGTCTTCCAGCAGGTTCTTGATGGTAACCAGGAAGGTCACAGCTTCTTTGCCGTCGATCAAACGGTGATCGTAGGACAGAGCGAGGTACATCATCGGACGGATAACGACTTGACCGTTGATCGCCATAGGGCGCTGCAGAATGTTGTGCATGCCCAGGATGGCTGCTTGTGGCGGGTTGACGATCGGGGTCGACATCATCGAACCGAAAGTACCACCGTTGGTGATGGTGAAAGTACCACCGGTCATTTCGTCCATCGACAGTTTGCCGTCGCGGGCTTTCTTGCCGAAGGTGGCGATGCCGCCTTCGATTTCAGCCAGGCTCATCAGTTCGGCGTTACGCAGAACCGGTACAACCAGGCCGCGATCACTGGAAACTGCAACGCCGACGTCAGCGTAGCCGTGGTAAACGATGTCGCCGCCGTCGATCGACGCGTTGACAGCCGGGAAGCGTTTCAGCGCTTCGGTGGCCGCTTTCACGAAGAACGACATGAAGCCCAGGCGCACGCCGTTGTGGGACTTCTCGAACAGATCCTTGTACTTCGAGCGCAGCGCCATGACTTCGGTCATGTCGACTTCGTTGAAAGTGGTCAGCATCGCCATGTTCGATTGAGCTTCAACCAGACGCTTGGCAACGGTGGCCCGCACGCGGGTCATCGGTACGCGCTTCTCGATGCGCTCGCCAGCAGCGAACACCGGAGCAGCGGCGGCAGGTGCAGCAGCCTTGGCAGGCGCGGCAGCCGGAGCGGCTTTCTTGGCAGCAACGGCTGCAACCACGTCTTCCTTGGTCACGCGACCGCCTTTGCCTGTGCCGGCAACGGAAGCGATGTTGATGCCGTTCTCTTCAGCCAGCTTGCGGGCAGCTGGAGCAGCAACAGGATCGTCTTCGCCTTCGGCGGCAGCTGGAGCAGCGGCAGCCGCTGGAGCAGCAGCGGCTGGAGCGGCGGCGCCACTGCCTTCGCCGATGGAGCCCAGTACTTCGTCGGACAGAACAGTGTCGCCTTCGTTCTTGATGATCGCGCCCAGCACGCCGTCAGCGGTGGCCAGGACTTCCAGCACGACCTTGTCGGTTTCGATGTCGACGATCAGCTCATCACGCTTGACGGCGTCGCCCGGTTTTTTGTGCCAGGTGGCAACGGTGCCATCGGCAACCGATTCCGGGAAAGTGGGGGCTTTGATCTCGATAGCCATTGTCTGTGGTTCCTTAAATTCGGTTTCAGGTGCGCGAAGGCGTTAAACAGTAAAGGCGTCTTGCAGCAGTTGTTCCTGCTGTTCGGCGTGCATCGATGCGTAACCGCATGCTGGTGCAGCAGAAGCCTCACGGCCCGCGTACTCGAGTACGAGAGACTTGTTGAGGTTGCTGATGCTGCGACGCATGTGGTGTTGGCTGCAGTACCACGCCCCCTGGTTCATCGGCTCTTCCTGACACCAGACGGCATGCTTGGCGTTGGTGTAAGGCGCCAGGACTTCTTTCAAGTCGTCCTCAGGGAACGGGTACAACTGCTCGATACGCACGACAGCGATGTCGTCACGACCTTCGGCACGGCGTTTTTCCAGCAGGTCGTAGTAGACCTTGCCGCTACACAGAACAACGCGCTCGACCTTTTTCGGGTCTTGGGCATCGATTTCCGGAATAACGGTCTGGAACGAACCTTCGGCCAGATCTTCCAGCGTCGAGATGGCCAGCTTGTGGCGCAGCAGCGACTTCGGAGTCAGGACTACCAATGGTTTGCGCAGCGGGCGAATCACCTGACGGCGCAGCAAATGGTAGATCTGAGCCGGCGTCGTCGGCATGCACACCTGAATGTTGTGCTCGGCGCACAGCTGCAGGTAACGCTCCAGACGAGCCGAGGAGTGCTCCGGCCCCTGACCTTCATAACCGTGCGGCAGCAGCATGGTCAGACCGCACAGGCGACCCCACTTGTGCTCGCCACTGGTGATGAACTGGTCGATAACCACCTGGGCACCGTTGGCGAAGTCGCCGAACTGGGCTTCCCAGAGAACCAGGGCATTCGGCGTGGTGGTCGAGTAACCATACTCGAACGCCAGCACCGCTTCTTCGGACAGGAACGAGTCGTACAGGTCGAAACGCGGCTGACCGTCGTACAGGTTCTGCAACGGGATGTAGGTACCCGCGTCTTTCTGGTTGTGCAACACGGCATGACGGTGCGAGAACGTACCGCGGCCGATGTCCTGGCCAGTCATGCGGATCGGGTGACCTTCGAAGGCCAGGGTCGCGTACGCCATGGTTTCGGCGTAACCCCAGTTGATCGGCAGGCCGCCGGCTTGCATCTTCTGACGATCTTCGTAGATCTTCGCTACCTGGCGCTGAACCACGAAGCCTTCCGGGATTTCCAGCAGCTTGGCGGACAGTTCCTGCAAGGTCTTGAGGTCGAAGCGAGTGTCGTGACGCGCGGTCCAGGTGTGACCCAGGTACGGACGCCAGTCCACGAACAGCTCTTTGTTCGGCTCTTTGACCAGGCTCTTCACGACGTGCAGGCCGTTGTCCAGCGCGTTGCGGTATTCGTCGACTTTCGCCTGAACACGCTCTGCGTCCAGCACACCACCCTGGGTCAGACGATCGGCATACAGCTCACGGGTGGTGCGCTGCTTGGTGATCTGCTGATACATGATCGGCTGGGTGCCGCTTGGCTCGTCGGCCTCGTTGTGGCCGCGACGACGGTAGCAGACCAGGTCGATCACCACGTCACGCTTGAACTGCATGCGGTAGTCGATGGCCAGCTGAGTCACGAACAATACGGCTTCCGGATCATCGCCATTCACATGGAGGATCGGCGCCTGGATCATTTTCGCAACGTCGGTCGCGTACTCGGTGGAGCGCGAGTCCAGCGGGTTGCTGATGGTGAAACCGACCTGGTTGTTGATCACGATGTGCACGGTACCGCCGGTTTTGAAACCGCGGGTCTGCGACATCTGGAAGGTTTCCATGACCACGCCCTGACCTGCGAATGCAGCGTCACCGTGGATGGAGATCGGCAGAACCTTCTCGCCTGTAGGATCGTTACGACGGTCCTGACGGGCGCGAACCGAACCCTCGACCACCGGGGAAACGATTTCCAGGTGGGACGGGTTGAACGCCATCGCCAAGTGAACTTCACCGCCAGTGGTCATCACGTTGGACGAGAAGCCCTGGTGGTATTTGACGTCACCGGAACCCAGCTCGACCTTCTTCTTGCCTTCGAACTCGTCGAACAGCTCGCGCGGGTTCTTGCCGAAGGTGTTGACCAGCACGTTCAGACGGCCACGGTGGGCCATGCCGATGACGATTTCCTTGGTGCCGTAGGAACCGGAACGCTGGATCAGCTCGTCGAGCATCGGAATCAGGCTCTCGCCGCCTTCCAGACCGAAACGCTTGGTACCCGGGTATTTGGTGCCCAGGTATTTTTCCAGGCCTTCGCCGGCGGTCACGCGCTCGAGCAGGTGGCTCTTGATGTCGGCGGAGTACGTCGGACGACCGCGCACGCTTTCCAGACGCTGCTGGAACCACTGACGCTGCTCGGAATCGGTGATATGCGTGAATTCAGCGCCGATGGTGCGGCAATATGTCTGCTGCAACGCTTCGTGAATTTCGCGTAGGCTCGCTTCCTCTTTGCCGATGAACAGGTCGCCGGCACGGAAGGTCGTATCAAGATCGGCATTGGTCAAGCCGTAATGATTGATCGACAGGTCTGCAGGTGCAGGACGCTGCCACAGTCCCAGCGGGTCAAGCTGGGCTGCCTGGTGGCCACGCATACGGTAGGCCTGGATCAATCGCAGCACTTCAACTTGCTTCTTCTCGTGCTCACTGCTCACGCTGCCGGCGGAAACCGGTTGGGCGCGGCGCTGGTTCTTTGCCAGCAAGACGAAATGATCGCGAATTGTGGAGTGCGAAACATCGGTGGCAGTGTTGCCGTCAGCAGGCAACTTCTGGAAGTAGGTGCGCCACTCTTCTGGCACAGCGTTAGGGTCGTGCAGGTAGAGCTCGTAGAGYTCTTCCACATAGGCAGCGTTACTACCGGATAGGTAGGCACTGTTCCACATGCGCTGCATCACGCTTTCTTGCATGCTTGGTCACCCTCGGTTAGGGGAACACCATCGGCGTCGACACCGAGCAAACTTGCAGAAGTCCGAATGCAGCGACCAAAACAAGCCACTAGGATCACACTGATAGTCCGGGTACCAGCCCGGATGCCCCTGCTTGTCTCATTTCTTCAAAATAAGAGCCGCAGCCTTTTAAGCTGCTGCTCAGGTTAAAACTACGGCGCCGGTTGAAGCCTGCGCCGTAGCATCTACGGGTATTGCGGTCCTACGGGTACAGCAGCTGAATCACACGCCGCTCGAGAGCAACATGTTACGGATGTGACCGATGGCCTTAGTCGGGTTCAGGCCTTTCGGACATACGTTGACGCAGTTCATGATCCCGCGGCAGCGGAATACGCTGAACGGGTCATCCAGCGAAGCCAGACGCTCGGACGTCTTGGTGTCACGGCTGTCTGCCAGGAAGCGGTACGCTTGCAGCAGAGCAGCTGGACCCAGGAACTTGTCCGGGTTCCACCAGAAGGACGGGCAAGAGGTCGAGCAGCAGGCGCACAGGATGCACTCGTACAGACCGTCGAGCTTCTCACGCTCTTCAGGGGACTGCAGACGCTCGATGGCCGGAGCCGGCGTGTCGTTCTGCAGGTATGGCTTAACCTTCTCGTATTGCTTGTAGAAGATGCTCATATCGACGACCAGGTCACGGATAACCGGCAAACCTGGCAGCGGACGAACGATCAACTTGTTACCTTTTACGACGGCAGACAGCGGCGTGATGCACGCCAGGCCGTTTTTGCCGTTGATGTTCATGCCGTCGGAACCGCAAACACCTTCACGGCAAGAGCGACGATAGGAGAAACCTTCGTCCTGCTCTTTGATCAGGGCCAGTACGTCCAGCACCATCAGGTCTTTACCACCGGTATCGACCTGGAATTCCTGCATGAACGGCGCGGCGTCCTGATCAGGGTTGTAACGATAAACGCTGACTTGCAACATGGCGGCCACCCTTAATAAGTCCGAATCTTAGGTTCAAAAGTCGGAACAGTCTTCGGCGAGAAGTTCACGGCACGCTTGGTCACGCGCTTGTCACCCGGGAAGTACAGGGTGTGGCACAGCCAGTTTTCGTCGTCACGGTCTTCGAAGTCTTCACGGGCGTGAGCACCACGGGACTCTTTACGTACTTCTGCAGCGATGGCAGTGGCTTCGGCCACTTCCAGCAGGTTCTGCAGTTCCAGAGCTTCGATACGCGCAGTGTTGAACGCCTGCGACTTATCGTTGATCTTCACGTTGGCGATGCGCTTGCGCAGATCAGCCAGCTGGGCAATACCCTTCTGCATGTATTCGCCGGTACGGAACACACCGAAGTAGTTCTGCATGCAGTTTTGCAGCTCGCGACGCAAGGTAGCCACGTCTTCGCCTTCGGTACGCTCGTTCAGAGCGGACAGGCGTGCCAGGGCCGCATTGATGTCGGCGTCGGTGGCGTCGTCGTATTCGATACCGTCGGTCAGCGCCTTTTCCAGGTGCAGGCCGGCAGCACGGCCGAATACCACCAGGTCGAGCAGCGAGTTGCCGCCCAGACGGTTGGCACCATGAACCGATACGCAAGCCACTTCGCCTACTGCGAACAGGCCCGGAATGATGGCATCAACGCCATCAGCGTCCTGAGTGATCGCCTGACCGTGAATGTTGGTGGCAACGCCGCCCATCATGTAGTGGCAGGTTGGAACAACCGGAACCGGAGCAACAACCGGGTCAACGTGCGCAAAAGTCTTCGACAGCTCGCAGATGCCTGGCAGACGGCTGTGCAGCACTTCCTCGCCCAGGTGGTCGAGCTTGAGCATCACGTGGTCGCCGTTCGGACCGCAACCGTTGCCGGCGATGATTTCCTTAACCATCGAACGGGCAACAACGTCACGACCGGCAAGGTCTTTGGCGTTCGGAGCATAACGCTCCATGAAACGCTCGCCGTGCTTGTTGATCAGGTAGCCACCTTCACCACGGCAACCTTCGGTAACCAGTACACCAGCGCCGGCGATGCCGGTCGGGTGGAACTGCCACATTTCGATGTCTTGCACCGGTACGCCGGCACGCAGCGCCATGCCAACGCCGTCACCGGTGTTGATCAGGGCGTTGGTGGTCGAAGCGTAGATACGACCTGCACCGCCGGTGGCCAGTACGGTGGCCTTGGCACGGATGTAGGTGGTTTCGCCGGTTTCGATGCAGATCGCGATCACGCCGACGAAAGCGCCATCCTGGTTTTTTACCAGGTCGACAGCGTAGTACTCGTTCAGGAACACGGTACCGGCTTTCAGGTTGCCCTGATAAAGGGTGTGCAGCAGTGCGTGACCGGTACGGTCGGAAGCAGCGCAAGTACGCGCAGCCTGGCCGCCTTTACCGTAGTCCTTGGACTGGCCACCGAACGGACGCTGATAGATACGGCCTTGCTCGGTACGCGAGAATGGCATGCCCATGTGGTCCAGCTCGTAAACGGCAGCCGGACCTTCCTGACACATATATTCGATAGCGTCCTGGTCACCGATGTAGTCGGAACCCTTGACGGTATCGTACATGTGCCAGCGCCAGTCATCGTTCGGGTCAGCAGACGCGATGGCGCAGGTGATGCCGCCTTGAGCGGATACAGTGTGCGAACGGGTCGGAAAAACCTTGGTGATCACGGCAGTCTTGTGACCGCCCTGTGCCAGTTGCAGCGCCGCGCGCATGCCGGCACCGCCACCACCAATAATGATGGCGTCGAAAGAAATCGTTGGAATGTTAGCCATGAATCAGATACCCCAGAGAATCTGCACACCCCAGACGAAGTAAGCGAACATCGCGACGCCGCATACTGCCTGGAAAAGGAAACGCACTGCAGTCGCGGACTTGCCCAGCGCCATCGGCGTCAGGTAGTCGGTCGCGATGGTCCACATGCCGACCCAGGCGTGAGCGCCCAGGGCCACCAGGGCCAGCAGACTGAAGATACGCATCCCGTTGTGGGCGAACAGGCCGTGCCATTGTTCATAGCCAATGCCCGGATTCACCGCGAGGTAGCCGATCAGGAAGATGAAATAAGCCGCGAGAACGACCGCAGACACACGTTGCGCCATCCAGTCATAAAGACCGGAACGCGAAAGGTTCGTAACGCTGGTTACCATATCCAAACTCCTGCCAGAACGATCAACACCACGGAAACGGCGATGATAATTTTCGAGCCCAGGCGGCCGCCTTCCAGCGTCTCACCGATGCCCATATCCATAATCAAGTGGCGCACACCGGCTACCAGGTGATAAAGAAGAGCGGACAGGAGGCCCCATGCTACGAACTTGGCCAGCGGGCTGGTCAAGGTTGCCTTCACGTCGGCAAAACCTTCCTCGGAACCCAGGGATTTGCCCAATGCATAAAGCATGAAGCCAAGGCCCAGGAAGAGGATGATGCCGGAAACACGGTGAAGAAACGACGTAACGCCGGTGATGGGGAGTTTGATGGTCCTTAGGTCTAGGTTTACAGGTCGTTGGCTTTTCACGGCTTTTTTTTCACACTGAAGAGCCCCTAACAATCAGGGCAAAGTTGTTGGGGAGTGCACTGGTCAGGTAACCACCACCCAGGGATGCGACCCCCAATAAAGCAGGCCCAAAAGCCCTTGGCGGTCGGTGGCCGAGTATAGACAGTTAGGCTACTAATGACAACGCAAACACCTAACCCAAACAGCTGATTGCGCAACTGACATAAAAGGCGTAAATGGCAGTCAATTTCGAGGAAAAAGTCCGGTTAAAGCCTTCTGGAGCAAGACTTTAGGCAAATTGACATTCGAATTTATCTCACTATAGTGGTGCGGGCCCTGCGTGGGGGGTCTGTCTGATGATTTCAAGCATAAATAGGAGGCCACATGGCTGACAAAAAAGCGCAGTTGATCATCGAGGGCGCAGCCCCCGTCGAGCTGCCCATTTTAACCGGCACCGTTGGTCCCGATGTTATCGATGTTCGGGGCCTGACGGTCACGGGCCGTTTCACCTTTGACCCGGGTTTCATGTCGACCGCCTCGTGTGAGTCGAAGATCACCTATATTGATGGCGACAACGGCATTCTGCTGCACCGCGGCTACCCGATCGAACAGTTGGCCGAGAAGTCGGACTATCTGGAGACCTGCTACCTGCTGCTCAACGGCGAACTGCCGACCGCAGAACAGAAGGCCCAGTTCGTCAGCACCGTGAAGAACCACACCATGGTCCACGAGCAGCTGAAGACCTTCTTCAACGGCTTCCGTCGCGACGCCCACCCGATGGCCGTCATGTGCGGCGTAGTCGGTGCCCTCTCGGCCTTCTACCACGACTCCCTGGACATCAAGAACCCGCAGCATCGCGAAATCTCCGCGATCCGCCTGGTTGCCAAGATGCCGACCCTGGCAGCGATGGTTTACAAGTACTCCATGGGCCAACCCATGATGTACCCGCGCAACGACCTGTCGTACGCGGAAAACTTCCTGCACATGATGTTCAACACCCCGTGCGAGATCAAACCGATCAGCCCGGTACTCGCCAAGGCCATGGACCGGATCTTCATCCTCCACGCCGACCACGAGCAGAACGCGTCGACTTCCACCGTGCGCCTGGCCGGTTCTTCGGGTGCCAACCCGTTCGCCTGTATCGCCGCCGGTATCGCTGCACTGTGGGGCCCTGCCCACGGCGGTGCAAACGAAGCCGTACTGACCATGCTCGATGAAATCGGCGATGTTTCCAACATCGACAAGTTCATCGCCAAGGCCAAGGACAAGAACGATCCGTTCAAACTGATGGGCTTCGGTCACCGCGTTTACAAAAACCGCGACCCGCGCGCCACCGTCATGAAGCAGACCTGCGACGAAGTGTTGAAGGAACTGGGCATCCAGAACGATCCGCAGCTCGAACTGGCCATGCGCCTGGAAGAGATCGCCCTGACCGACCCGTACTTCATCGAGCGCTCGCTGTACCCGAACGTCGACTTCTACTCGGGGATCATCCTCAAGGCGATCGGCATTCCAACCAGCATGTTCACCGTGATCTTCGCCCTGGCGCGGACCGTCGGCTGGATCTCCCACTGGAAGGAAATGCTCTCCAGCCCGTACAAGATTGGCCGTCCGCGCCAGTTGTACACCGGCTACGAGTCGCGTGACATCACCAAGCTGGAAGACCGCAAGTAAGACCTGTCTTGCTGTAGCGTGTTGAGTTGTACCGGGAACGGCCTCTGCTTTTTATATAAAGAGCAGGAGGCCGTTTTTGTTTGTGCGGTTTTTTGATGGTGTACATATCCGTTTTTGCGGTAACGGCCTCTTATGGTTCCGCTCTTACAGCCAGCCCTTTCAAGGTGTTTTCCCTTTATGGGCCTTGAGCACCCGATCCGTCGACACATGAGCATGCGCAGCTTTGCCGTCCAGCCACTCCTTGGGTTTGGCGATTTTGGGACCACGTAGGCTTTTGGCCACTTGCTTGGGCTTGATATTCCTGGCGAGCGCCAACAGTCGTGTTGCCAGCGTTTCTGAGGTCGTTTGAAGTGTCAGGTAATCCGAGGGCAGTGCGATCTGCATGCCCTCGTA
>NZ_JBFULI010000025.1:0-81593 GCF_056400405.1 Pseudomonas sp. P5_B3
GAATTAGTTAGCCACGCAATCTCCTCATATGGCAGAAATCCGCCCAAAGCCTGGTAAAGAAAAACACCAGTCTGATATACATCCCCAGTAAAGCCATATCGATTTGAATCAATTGATTCAGGAGGCCTATAGAGCATTGAATGCTTCGAACCAGGAACAACTGAATTACCCTCAGGAATTTTCTTTATTGATCCAAAATCCCCAATAACCGCTACACCTTCATCTTTTATGTAAATATTTTCAGGTTTCAGATCTCGATGTAGAAGCCTTTGCTGATGCAGATGAGTTAGACCATTCAGAAGTTGACAGGTAAGGTCCAACGCAGCTAAGCTCCCTACATTTCGCTTTAGGTACTCATCTGCGTCCCCAATTTCATAGTATGGGGTGACAAAATATGCGTAAGAGGTATCAGCGTAACCAGCATCATAAATTTCAATTACATTTGGCGATCGTATTTCAGATAGTGCCTGGGGTTCAACATGCAATGACTTATCACCTCCCCAGTAGTAAAACTTTACTGCGACACGAATACCACTCACCCTATTTCTACCAAAAAATAAATAACCATTCGCACCTTTATTGGACTCTCGCTCTAGCTCTATATTCTGAGCCAACCGAAGCAAACACTCCCTTATCGGTTTCGGGAGAGCGCTACCAATATAAAAACTCATCTTGATGCACACTGAGCTGTAAAATATGCAACCTCCTGATACTTGTTCATACTATCAGGCCGAAGCCAATTATTCTTTTTTTGGTCTTTTGCTATCGTTTTACTGTGAACCACTATCACATCCGCATCCGGGCACAACTGAAATATCGCCTCCATCTTAAAAGTAATTCCGCCCCCAGCAAACCTTCCTGAGTCCTGTCTTTGCTTTATTGCAAATAGCTCTATATGTTGATCACGTGCAAATGCATTAACAGCCTCATAAAAAAACCTAGCCGACCGTCTATCCAAGCTATCACCAAAAGTTATCTTCTTGGTATTACACTCCTGCCAGTTACCGTCATCGACAATCGCAAATATAGCATCACCCCCACTAAGCTCAACCCCACAAATTTTCATTCGCACTCCCTGTATATATTTACATTGCAGTAAACTATATTCTTTCAAACCTCGCTTCCATTCCAATCAAACTAAACGCAACAGCATTTAACCCTGACATTTTACGYACGGCACCAGCCTCCAAACTCGGTGTTTCGATTAAAACTAGCACATTATATGAATACTGCTAGAAACCTACGACTACGCGATACCTGATTGCACATACGCGCGGAACGCAATTTCGAGGTTGCGGGAAAAAGGTCTGCACGATACCCTCCCACCGTCGCTGCCAATTCAGCGACCGGGTGTGGAAACCCGCGTAATTCAAGGCGCAACAGCGCCCCCATCACGTCTGCCGGCGCTTTTTTAATGCCTGCGGCGTGAGTTATGGCGGCTGTGCGTGGGACGTCTTCGGGCGTGCCGGTTTCCTTGATTCCCGGTTTTCCACCCTGCGCACAGCTGTCACCCATTCGTGTGGTAACGAACGTGGCAGCTCCTCGTATCAAGGAGTTGGATAATACGCAGTATCAATCCGTTTGAAATTTGGCTTTCCCCTCTACGCCACTCCCAATCGCGTAACCCCCTCCCCCATTGCCTCTCCATCCTCGGAGGTGGCCAATGACCGAACAACCCGAACTCAAAACCATCGGCCTAACACCGGCCATCTACTGCGCGGATCAAGCGCTGTTCCATGTCACGCGTGATGTTCCCCTTGGGGATGCGTTGGCGATGGCTTCTGATTTTCTGTTTCTGGCCAAGGCGCTGAGCAAGGATGCGGCTTATGCCAGGGATACGGACTATCACGCCTGGGCTGCGCATTATTTGACGGCGATGGGGAAGGCGGTGGTGGATGATGTGGTGAAGGTGCTGACGCGGAATCGTACTTCTACAACGACACCTAAGCAGCCGACGGCGAAATCCGAAGGATAGCGCCTGAGGACCGATGAGCCCCGAGTTATTCGGGGCTTACAAATATGCTGCGCTCGGTGACCAAAAACACGTGACGGCCCCCCTCCCTTGTAGTCAGATACGGCTATCGTTTGAATTGGCTATGTAGAGGCATTTTTGCTGGAATGGTTATGACACCAAAACGGAATCACACATGGAAGCGCTGATTAATCCGGACGTTCTGCGATGGGCGCGTGAGCGAGCATCCCTGAGCACGAGCACCCTGGCCAAAAGTCTTGGTACGCAGGAAGACAACGTGCTGGCCTGGGAGCAAGGCAAGAAAAAGCCCTCCTTCAACCAAGCCATGAATTACGCCCGACAGACGTACATCCCGTTTGGGTACCTCTACTTGTCTCAGCCACCAGTGGAAAGCCTTCCGCTGCCGGATCTCAGAACAATCAATGGAAAACGTGACCACGGATACAGTCTCTCCCTCATGGATACCATCAGGTGGGCCATGGAAAGACAAGAATGGTATCGCGACTACCTGATCAGCCAAGGCGTCACTGAAAATAGAATTGTCGGAAGGTTTTCGGTAAGCGACAGCGTGGCAGTAATCGTTGCAGACATCCGAGCGACCTTAGGCATACCGAACAAACCAACCCGCGGAGATTTTGATGACTACTTCAAGGACCTGATAAGCAGAATTGAAACAGCGGGCATCCTTGTAATGCGTAACAGCATTGTCAACAACAATACGAGCAGGCCATTGTTTGTAGAGGAGTTCCGAGGTTTTGCAATCAGCGATAAATTAGCGCCGGTCATTTTTATCAATACAGCCGATTGCCCTGAGGCAAGACTGTTCACGTTAGCTCATGAACTGTCTCATATCTGGATAGGTCGTTCTGGCGTATCTGACGGTGACCCTGCAAATCATAGATCGGAAGAAATCTTGTGTAATGCGGTAGCGGCAGAGCTATTAACGCCCGAGCGCGAATTCCTCGCCTCTTGGGAGGCTGACATTGAATGGCAAGAAAACATTCCCTCCTTAACAAAATTCTTCCATGTTAGTGGCTGGGTGATAGCCAGGCGCGCCCTGACTTTCAATCTCATAACACCATCCGAATATGGTGCATTTATTGCCAGAAAGATCGCTGAGCACAAAGCTCGCAGCAAGAATGGCACGCCGGCATACAACAGACTGCAGACAGGGCGAGTCAGCAAAACGCTTGCTACAGCAGTGGCAAGTGAAGCATTAAGTGGAAGAATGCTTTATCGAGATGCAGCGCGTCTGATTGGCGTGAAGCCGCACAAGCTATCTGACTATTCTAAAAAGAAACTTGGATTTTGAGTTATTTGCTAGACGCGAATTCCTACATACAGGCGAAAAATACTCATTACCGGATGGGTTTTTATCCTGGTTTCTGGGATTGGTTAGACAACGCTTATTGAGAAGCTGGGGCAGTCAACTTCCATGCTCCAGAAACAAGAAGGCCCGAACGTAATGCCGGACTGAGCCAGCACCAGAGGATCGGGCGCGATTGACATCAATGCTGCCGCAGCCAAATGACCAAGTCAATGTGTACGAAATTTGGCTTTTCCTTTCACACAAGTCCCAATCGCGTAACCCCCTCCCCCATTGCCTCTCCATCCTCGGAGGTGGCCAATGACCGAACAACCTGAACTCAAAACCATCGGCCTGACACCGGCCATCTACTGCGCGGATCAAGCGCTGTTCCATGTCACTCGCGGCGTTCCTCTCGGCGATGCATTATCCATGGCCTCCGATTTCCTGTTCCTGGCCAAAACCCTCACTGAAGATGCCGCCTATGCCAGAGACACTGACCGCCACGCCTGGGCTGCGCATTATCTGACCTCGCTGAGTAAGGCATTGGTGGATGATGCGGTGAAGGTGCTGACGCGGGACCGGACGGTTGTGACGACACAGAAACGGGCCGAGGCGAAGGCTGTGGATTAGTCGCTGTAAGACTGTGAAGTTAGCCCCGAGTCAATCGGGGCTTTCAATGCGCAGTCGGGTGAGCGCGATCATGGGGCGGTTCAAGGTGTGTTGATATGCAGTTTAGTGGCGAGGGAGATGATTCCCCAACAGCTATCACTACCCGAACGCCTCTTTCACCATGCTCTCGAACATGCTGTAGGCTGACCGCGCTTCACGAGAGTGATCTTCCCGAACAGCCTCCAGTGGTGTAATCCGCAAAGTCTCTACTTCAATAATGTTAGTGACGGCGTCATGCCGATAGTCCAGAAACACCGAAATGCCGTAGTCATCTCCACAAAGGCTATAGCAGACATTCATGTAATAGGGTTTCAGCAACGGTAATCCACGTCGCATATGGTGGATTGCCAATGCGCAGACACGTGCCTGACAAGTAGCCGCAAATGCCGACTTCGGCAGTTTCTCGGCATAGGCCGCGTCGCCAATGACATGCACGCCCGGCACCTGTAGCGACTCAAGAGTTTGCGTATTGACTGGACACCAGCCGTGATCCGCCGCCAGACCGTTGCGATGGGCAAAATTATCCGCGCGCTGAGCGGGAATGATGTTTATTACATCACCAGCAACAGGACCTGAGTCGGTCAACAGACGACGTCCCTCCCTGTCCAGCGCCCGCACGGTTCCTCCTTCCCTGGCGCCGATCCAGCGTATAACGCTGTCCTCGCTGCCGTAATCGTAAAGTTGCGTCCACGCCTGTTCGAACTGAGCCTGTTTGGCAAAACGTGGCTTGGCGTCAAGCACGATCACTTGCGACTTCGGCTTGTGGTTTTGCAGGTATTGCGCAATCAGACTGGCCCTTTCGTAGGGCCCTGGCGGGCATCGATAATCATCCTGAGGTGCGGCGATCAATACCGTGGCACCGTCGCGCATTTCCATTAGCTGGCGGTTTAGCAGGCGCAATTGTTCGCCACCACCCCAGGCATGGGGAAACAGTTGCTCATCTGCGGGTTCGTATCCGGCAATCGTGTGATGCCGGAAACCGATGCCCGTTGCCACCACGCAGCGGTCATAACCGAAAATGTGACCCGTACGGGTGTAGACCTGCTGCGTTTGAGGGTTGATCGAAATCGCGTGGTCGTAAACTACTTCTATCCCGCTCTCGACTAGTCTTTGGTAATTGAACTTCAACGATTGTTCGCTGCGTTTTCCGACCAGGAATTCAGCCCCCAAGGGGCAGCTATGGTACTGCGGGTTGGGCTCAACCAGGACGATACGAACTTCGGGGTCAAGCCGCTTCAGTGTGCGGGCAAAGGTCGCACCGGCAAAACCGCCACCGATGACTACAACCGTAAAGTCTCCTCGCCGGGTCGCTCCTGCGCTCATCGCCATCGTATAAAAGGTCGAGAGACCAATCCCCGTCGCCAACCACTTGAGTAGCCGTCTTCTTTCCTGATCCATCAGTGGTCAAGCTCCAGAGTCCAGTTTTCCAGATAGGCCAGAACACTTTGCAGTTCTGTGTCGCTCAATGCCGACACCGCTGCGGTCATGTCTGCTGACATCGTTCGCCTTCCCTTTTGCAAGTCGTCCATGACGGCGCGGGTGTATTCGATATTCTGGCCTCGTAACCGAGGCGAGGAATCAGCCTTGTCGTCATGGCACCCGGCACATTGACGTTTGTAGATAGACTCGCCGGGCGCTGCGTGGACATCGACAGTCGAACGCGCCTTCACGTTGATAGAGCTGAATCTGCTGGCCAGCAACCGCGCATGTTTCTCGTCCACCCGCTCCATTACCCGGTTCATGATGGTGCCCTTGAGGGAGCCGTCGCGGTATTGGGTGAGTGTTTGCAACAGATAGGCATGCGGCTGACCTGCGATCGACGGAATGATCCCGCCCTCCCTCAGCCCGGACGTACCGTGACAATTGATACAGCCGTTGCTGACCATCAGGCTGTCAACGGCTGGCTGCGCCAGTACCTGTCCCCAGAACTGAGTCAGCCAAATCATCACGACAGCGATCATTCTGAACATGGCGAGGCCTAATCTGTCAGCACATTGCTCAGGTACACCTTGCTGCTGGCGAGATACTCTTTGGGAATGTCATAACCACCATAGGCTTTGACATGCCCGTCGATATACCCTGCCAGCGCCTCACGGGACGCAAAAATCTTCTTCGCCCGCTCATAAGCCGCCATGTCCTGATAGATCATCAAATGAATCAGGGGCTCACCCGGCTCCGTCGGCACCAGGTTGATGACTTTCACGCCAGCCTTGGCACTACGGCCGTAGGTTTTCATATAGGTCGCCTGGGATTGGACGAACTGTTCCAGAAACTCTTTTTCCTTGCCTTGTGGTGGCTCGAAAACAATGGTCATCGCCTTACTTGTAACAACAGGCACCTCGACTGAAGTTGCTTGCGCATGACCGAAATGGGTGTAAAAGAACAACAAGCCCAACACTGCAGTAATATTATTCATATTCAATACCTGTCTAAATGGATTGATTGGATGAGCTTTTAATTACTTGTGCAATATGACCGATATCATTCGCCCACCCGATTCGCGGGTCGGATCGTCAGTCTCTCTGACCGCAACTTCAACAGGACTTACTTCTACCCGTCGATAATGTTCATAAATGACCTTCTGATAGAGTTCATCAAGCCATGGGTGAATGCAAAATAACGCCAGGCGTCCACCTTCAAGCAAAAGTGACTGTGCTGCAAACACAATGAATTGCAGGTTTTCTTCAATGACTGATTCGATGTCGTCATTGAAGGGATCGAAGAAAATCGCTGAAAAACGTTTATCCATTCCGTGCAGTTGCTGCCAGTAGCCGGGAATCAACTGCACACCGCTACGCCCTGTTTGCCACGCGTCGGCCCGATCCAGTATCTGCGGATGAGGTTCGACAATTGTGTGGCCGGCCGGCCGCGCTTGCTGAATCATGGTGGCGGAAATGCCCATGCCGAAACCGATTTCCAGCACTTCATCCCGGTCACTCAATGCCATACCATCGACCAGATGCTGGATCAGAGGGCGTTCCCACTCATGCATCACATAGGCGTCACCGATACGCAATGAATCGGTCGAGTAAAAAGCTCGGGCTTCAAGATAGTCTTTTCTGAGCGGTTCCATGAAATCTCCATTTCCTCGTGAACATCCATTTACCAATGGTCATCAAGTGACCAGTCTAAGTTCAGGCCTGGTGTAAAACGCGTCGGCCGCGCGGATATTGGATTGCAGTAACACCCACTGAAATCCTACGCCGAAACAAATGCGGCCAAATATGGCAAGCGCGTGTTCATCCAGATACAGTGAAAATGATTTGAGCAGAGCAACACCTTGCCCACTCAAACAGGCCACCACCAGTTCAAGCATCAACTGGTCGAAGTAAAGCACCATGGTTCGATTTTTTCCGGACTCGAGCATTGCCTGTAACCGGGCGGCGAATTTGTGATAAATCACGGCGAGAGAATCGCTGTTATCCAAGCCGGCGTGCTCATCCAGTAACCAATCCGCCTTGCGCGCTCCAAAGATCAACTCCGGGTCGTAATACTCTTCTGGCCATTCATATGTTTCCAACCCGCATTCAGCGGCCAAAACCAGATCCTGCTGATAACAGCGAGAGCAGCCCGAGACAAACAAGGCATCAGCATGCGCCGCCGCTATCGCTTGAAAGCTCTCAAGACTGGCGGGCATTCGCAGTTGCGAGGCGCGACGCATCAAAATCAGGGTCATCGATACCTCCCGCTGGACGCTTCGAATTTGATCAATTCGGCAATATGTTCCGCACTGCCAGCTCCGACGATGCAAGCCCTGACCCCCACATGGTTCAACGCATAATCCAGCGCCGGCGCCAGTGGAATGATGCCGCCAGCCAGACAGTGCAACGCGTACAGCGGCCAGCGATGTTTGATCGTTTGAAGATGAGCGAGGGTTGCAACGTCATCCATTTGCAGGAGGTTGACAGATGTCAGGACGCCATCGAACCTTAGATGCTCCAGCAGCCACAGGCATTGATCGGTCAGATTGAACGTCAACATCAACCATTGCGTGCCTGACACTGCTCGAGTGATGAGTCCTCGGACAATTTGCTCAATCAACGAGGTATGGCCTTGCGCCAGCAAAATATCGAGCCAGTCACCACCGACGCTGACCAGACGAGGCGCAAAGCGATTGATGATTTCGATGTCCGCGTCGATCTGCTCAAGATCCGGCAGGAATTCGTATTGCGACGATCTATAGTAATGGGTCGGGTTCTGTTGGACTTCACTGACGCTGAGCAGCCTCGCCGACGATTTGTCGATGACTTTAATCAGAAACCGGGAATGGTAGAGATGTCGAAACGTGACGTCCTTCAATGCTTGGCTGAAAGCCTGCGCCGTTACCCAATCGCCACTGCAAAGACCAAGCCCCGAACGCTGCGATACCGTCCTCGCCCAGCTCTCCACTTCTTTATTGGAGTACGGGCTGCCGTAACGCTGAAGGAAGCCGCGATCCCCCAAATAAATGTCGGGGTGTTGCGTGTCAAAGCTATTCGGGGAAGGCATCAGCGGACAATCTCCAGCAAGTCGATGGTGGGATCAAGGTCAAGCCTGTGGTCTATCAGCACCAATGTATTCGTGGAGGATTGGCCATAATTTTGCAGTCGCGTGGCTGCATCGACTGCAGCTGAAACCGTCAGTGACAGAAACACTTCATCCAGCAACACCAGTTGGCTGCCGTCGGCCGGAAGGGCTTCCAGCCATTCCATCAAAGCCCCAACCACATCGTTAGTCTTGAAGATCAGCTCCATGACCGTCGGATTGAAGTACCAGGTCTGTAATGAGTGGTCTGGGATCAAAGAGTCTTGCGCCACACTCTGGACTTCGATCACCCCGGCAATGCCTTTCAGATAATCGCTCTTGCCCGTTCCCGAAGCGCCCCGGAGCAGTTGCAGGCCACTTCTTTGCATTGTCAGTGGGAGGTAACCCCGTCGGGCGCTGAAACCGCTGATATGAATAGTCTTGCCATTGATCCGAACAGGAACCTTGAGTTTGTTCGAACTGAAACTCAGCAATCGATCAACCGAAATGGACTGCGATTTGAACCCAGTAATGGCAAGAAAGACATTGGACAAGTCTGAGCGCACCAACAACAACGCAGTGACAGCCAGAACAAAACCGGCGCCGGACGCCTGATGAAATGCGCCAAGCATGACGATCAAGACAATGGCCATATCGCTGAGCAAGGTACAGCTGGCGGCACAAATGGTGCGCGCAATCACACTGATCATGCATGCCTCATAGAAATGGGCCAGGCCTTGCAGAACGACAGTTTGGCGAGTCTGAGCCAGCCACCCGCCAAGCTTTTCGAGCCCGCTGATGCCTGCACCGGAAAGAGAATGACTGCCCTGCGTCGACCTGATCAGGGCATCGAATCCGGCGACGGTTGCTAATCTCGAGCGGTACAACTCGTTCATTGACAGTCGATAGAGGCAAACCAGTGCGCCAGTAAAAACGCCAGCCAGCATCAACCCCGACAGACCAAAACCGAACCACAGAGCACCGATGCTGCACGTCAGCAACGCACCGACCCACGCCATGTCGTGGGCGTACCAGGCGATACGTTCAAATGCGGTAGTGACATCACGCGACACAACCTGCAGGTGGTTGGTTCTGCCTCCAGCGCGCGTATCCCGCAGTCCTTCCCTGAGTGCCTGCGCCATACGCGCGCGCAGTGACGACTCGATATAAAGGCCGGCACAGATACCTGTTGCGATGCCCGCAATGACATAGGCCAGTATCCAGCCTGCGCCTGGATCGTACTCCGGCAAGGTGAGGTTGCCTGCGTAGCTCATCATCACGGCGGGAACCAACAAAGCGATCACGCCCCAGACGGACCACTTCAGAAGTTGCACGAGGCCGAAATATCCGCTCGATGCAGTCGACTGATTTTTGGGTTTGGGGGCATCCATTGCGCCTCCCTGGTACTCGTCGCTGCGCCGACTATCGAGCGCCTTTGATGCCGTGGTGCAAAAACGTATATCTGCGAAGGCAGACAACGTATCTCTGACAGCTAGTGCCGCGGCGCTGTCCAGTGATGAAAGATCGTTATCGATCAATAAGCACCGACCTTGCAGACGGGCAAGAAAAACGCCCCGAATTAGTTGCAAGCGCAAGCGCTGGCCACTGGAAAGATTGCTGGCGTCGAGATCGATGTATTTGTCTGCGACCTCGCGGGGCGTCTTGCCCAATTCCGGCACGAGCCTGAAATGCGTCATGAGCGCATGGACTTGCGTGGTGTCTTCGGGCAGAACACCAGGAATCAGACCCAGGAGTGTGGAAGGCCAGACTGGCCAGTTCTCATCGAAAAGGATCTCATATCGAGAGTCAGCGACACCGGACCGGGCGGGTGACTCTGAGCAGCAGTCAACGAACAGTGTATCCAGTTCGTCAAGGGATCGACCGACCGTTTTATAGCTTAGGTAAGCTCTTGGCATGCCGAGCATCGCCGACAACAACGGGATGGCCAGCCAGAAAACAGCGCCTTCCCAGGACAACAGATAAGCCGTTGCACCGATACTCGCCAACAGGATAAAAGGCACAAGACGCCCGAAGCCAACGATGTAACTGTCTGCACCGCGCAACAACGTATCTCGATTGCGCAGGCACAGCTCTTCATTCAGGGTGCTGCCAATGCGCTGCTGCTCGCTTTGGTCGGCGAACTGTTTGAGCAACGGCCCATGTTGCAGCCACTGCGAGCACTGTTCCGTTCGCTTGGTCACCTTATCCATGATCTTGTTGTAGTTACGATCAGCAAGCCTGGAGAGTCCGTAGGAGACCGGAATGAACACAGCAATCATTCCGACTACGGCGAGTCCCACAGGGCCGTACATTGCCACCACGCCCAACGTGGCCAACAGCAAAAACGAAGGGATCGCAAACAGATTCAGCGAAGCACCCACTCCGTCCATCACCACGGTGAGGTCACGCGAAGCCAGCCTTTCCAGCACTGGCAGCGCTACGCTGGGTCTCACATGCATCGAAAGCAAATGACCGAAAATGTTACAGAACCGCAAGTTGAAGTATCGTTCGGCATTGATTTGCCCTACTACCACCAGAAATGAACAGCCCCCCAACATCAGCAAGATGACACCATCGCCCACCGCGAAGCTGTCAATACCTTGCCCGCCTACCAGACTCGACAATTTATAGATGAACAGCAGCGCAATGATGTACTGCGAGACGAGCAGCAGCAGGTAAGTCACCGTCGCGAGTGGCGAAAGCCTGAAGGCGACGCGCAGAATGCCGCCACGCAAACGGCAGACAGATGTACTGTCTGTTTGTGTAAACTTGATCGGCGGGGTGAAGCAGTACATCCACTTCATTGGATGGCTCTTTCGACATAGTCGCGATGAGGCGAGAGCGCTTGGACGGCCTGGTAGCAACGGTGAATTTTGCGAAAGTCGTATTCATCAATCGAACAGCCGCGATAGTGACAGTAACGCTGAACGATCCAGGCCAAATCCGGAGCGCACTTCATGTGCGGCAAGATGAAATTTGCCGCCGACATGACGTCGAACCAGACCGTACGCTGCAGCGACCAGGTTTCCAGATCGATGATCCGTACCCCCTCCAAACTGATTATGATGTGTTCCGGCTTTACGTCTCCGACACTCACCGGGTGTCGTTCAAGACCGGAACCGGCCTTTGCGCAACAGCATGAGTCAGGCTCGAACGCTTCCGAAGCCCTAGCCACGGTCAGATTTGAAACAGCGGCCTGATGCATCAAGGCGTAGGCCTGAATAATTCGATCCAGATCCCGGCGTGTCGCTTGCGCGGAACGTCCCGGAACGTGACTGAGCACAACTGCATGCAGCGTCGCATCGTGATGCAGAATTCGAGCAATTGGCCCGCCGCGGAACACCAGGTAGCCTTCGACTTCAGCCTGATAAAGCCGTTTCTCGAGATAGCGCTTGATCACAACCTGCTGTGCGGAGCCAGCGATGCGGCCCTTCCAGACTATCGATTTGCTCGACCCAGCGATTTGTTCAAGGGGCTGAAAAAGCCTCATTCCCGTCAGACTATCCAGCCACGTCTGAGTCTCTTGGGTGAGCTGATGTGCGCAAGCATCCGCCATCGGCTCGAGCGTTACGTTCCGAAAAACGCCTGCGCCACTCATACGCCGTTGACCAGAGAAAATTGATAACTGCGCCGAGCACGTTCCTCATCCACCTGCTCGCTGTAAAACTCAAGCCAAAATGCCAACGGGCTGTCATAGCGATCACAGACGTACCATTGGGATGCTGAGATGTTGATCAGTTCCCACACTTGCAACTCGCCCATGATCAACCGACTGAAATCCGCAAGGTCAACCCGAATGCCAAAGGGATACTGCTTGATCGCCGAGGCGCCCAGGCTTTCGACGCGGACAAACTCGACTCTGGAAACATCCAGGACAAAATCGATGCTTTGCGAGCCCTCTACCACTATTTGAATTACCAGCCTGCGGGCGCCCAATGGACGCCCGAGATAATGTGTCTGCGCCATGAGCACTTGGCCATAGGCCGTAATCGTCCATGTCCTGGCCATCGCGTCGAGATGAACCTTGAGTTCTTGCAGGCTGACTACTTCCCCTGCATTACGGGGGGGACTTTCTTGTTGCTCAGGTGGGTCATCCGTCAGGCTAATCCAGTGTGCGTTGTCACCCGGAAGCGCGGTGTTCACGTCGAAACTGTCGCCTGGCGCCAGCGCATACACCTTTCTGAGAAGCGACATCTGGCTCGCGATCTGCGCCAACTGACGGTTGCTCCACAAATGGTGGATTTTCTGCTTGGGATCGATGTAACCGTTACCGGCAATCAGCAACGTGACAGGCGCCTCAATTCTTCTCGAGGGCCGCGTCACGATCTCGTCCAATAACCTCAGCCCTGATATTCGGCCGTATTTCGGGTCCGCGACCGGCAACAGGTTGTCCAGCCCGATAGAACAACCATCAGCACTGGCCTGAAAGTTGTTGGTGACCACCATCACATTGGGCGGCGCAATGGTTCCGGCGTTGGCCTCGACATAGAAGCTGTCCGCTATTCGCGTGTCAGACTGAATGAACAGCGCCCGATCCCCGCTATCGCGAAGGTAGATTGATGCCACGCGATTGTCCCAGAACAATACATCCGTGCGCGGCATGTAAAAACGACAACGCAGCTCTCCGACTTCGAAATCCTGCTGGGTTTCAATGCAGAAAACGTGAAAACCACACTCTTGGAGCATTTCTCGCGCGACTAGGGGAAACAGTTCAGGCACATACACTCGGGTGCTGTTGAGTTTGTGCCGGTATACATTGTGCAAATGCGCTAGGGTCGCGGGGTGGAAGTGCTGCAGGTGCTCGGTCGTGAAGATGATCGCCTCCACTGCCGGCATCTGCGCGATCGACACCGTCCGTGAGGGGATTATCCGAAAACTGCAATGCGGGTCAGAGCCAAAGCCTTCCCCCAGTACCGGATCAATAAGCACATGTGTGCTGCCGGCGGTTACCGACCAGCTCTGATGGCCGATATTAATCAATTGCATGCCTTGACCTCCAGAGAGCCCATGGCACGGGTGATGATTTTGCCCAGCAATTGCGGGCTGCCGTTTTCACCGTAATAGCTGTAGAAAAATGGAATCAGCCCGTCAAAAATCCCGTGTTCGAACCAGGATTTGATCGAGACGCCCACAACGTCCCAGATCTGCGTATCACCCTCGGCCACGCCCATGAAGTCCACCAGCGGCATGCAGACACCGTAGGGATATTGCGCCATAAGTGCGTCGAGATTGGTCATTGGCTCGGCTTCGAATCTGCCACTGCACATGTCCAATGCATAACTGTGGCGCAGACCAAGCGCCTGCGATAAGAAACTGAAAACTATCCGGCGCTGGCCAAGCTTCTTGCCGCGGTAATGCGACATCTGCAAAGCCTTGCGACCGGTGATAAACAACA
Organism: Pseudomonas sp. P5_B3; assembly: GCF_056400405.1. NCBI lineage: Bacteria > Pseudomonadati > Pseudomonadota > Gammaproteobacteria > Pseudomonadales > Pseudomonadaceae > Pseudomonas > Pseudomonas sp. P5_B3. The sequence continues at coordinate 13,849 of NZ_JBFULI010000025.1, forward strand.
TCAGGCTTTTCGCCAACCGATCGAGCTCGTCCTGACAACGGCGCAGTGTTTCGAAGTACTGCGCGGGTGAGTCGAAATCGGGTAACACCGAGGTGGCGACCTCGATGCAGCGCTTGCTGTCGATAAAGGTTTCCAGCTCCTCGATCAACAACTTGTGTTGAAGGTGATTGACCTTGATCCAGTCAATTGATTGGCTGACCGGGTCCGGCGCATCGAGCTCGATGTTTTCGCCGGGCAGAAGACCAATGACGTTGACGTCCAGGCTGAGCTGATTGGCCACCTGGCTGAGCATCGGCTGTTCGGAAAAGGGAAACGCGGCAAAACCGTCGAAACGCTTTATGAATCCGCCTCCGCACATGGCGATGTGTTCGGGTTGCGCAGGAAAGTCCTCCAGATAGGTAGTCAGCACCGAATTCAGTACACCAAGCCCTAGCGGGCCGGTCTTTCGATTGCTGTTCGGAGCATTTTTCGCCCAGTTTTCCAGCGATTGAAAAGCCCCCGGTGGCGACACCCGCGAATTGTTGGAAACAATGATCAGCTTCGGCGGCGCCACTTTTTCTTCGACGATATCGTTCTTGAACAGCTCCGACACCAGCGCATCCACCGCGATGAACACACCAGTCACAGGCCCCGCGGCCTCTTGCAGGTGAATCTGCGTGACCCGACTTTCCCAGAACGCAGTCTTCGGATCCGCCGGATAGAACTTCAGGCTCAAGTCCTTGACCACCAACGGTTCGGTGCTGTCGATTTCCGTCAGGCGGAAACCCAGGTCACGAATGCACTGCTTGACCGGTTCCACGATCGTCGCCCCCACCACAAACTGCGCGCTGCGCGGCAACAAATTAAGGGACTGAATATCAAAATGGTCGGAATGCTCGTGGCTCAGAAAAATCAGGTCAACATCCGCGAGGGCGCGATGATCTACGGATCTGGGAGGATAGATGTCGATGCGATACTGATCGACCAGACCAAAATCCTCACACAGCAGAGGGTCGATGAGGATTTTCGTAGCACYGTGCTCAATCAGCCACGTTTGATGGCCAATAAAAGTTGCCCGCATACATCGTTCCTCTCTTAGAGACGATATGACCTTGTGAATAAAAGCGTAATTCTGGAAAAGCAGGAAAATCCCTTCCCGCTTTTCGTTCAATGTCACTCAGCGGTGATAGGCACAGCTTTGTGCTTTGGTTTCCGAGACTTTTACTCGGGACTTTTTGATGGTTTCACGTAGCGCCTGAAGTTCTTCCTTGGTGAAGATTTCCTGGGCTTGTGGGGAGGACTGCGCAGTGGTGGTTTTAGTCATGACAGTTTCCTTGTCGATGTTGCGATGAATGATGGCCAGCGAACGCATCCCGGTTCGCTGTTTCGAATAAATAGCGCCGATCTCTTTCATTGTGCAAATTAGAAATGCGAGGAAACGCACTACAGCGTCCTACACCGCGGGCCGTAGGACCACGCTAACTCATTGATATTTCGGAAAACTTAATTAATCACTGACTGCTGTTTTGAGTAATTACGAAACAACGTGAAATATTTTTCTAAACCGCTCCATCTGCTTGTCTGCTCCCGGTGCTACATCCTTATGTAATTTTGTATTAGTGGGTTCCTGTCTTCAGTGCTAAAGGCGACACCCTTAAATTCGAACTTGATATGGACAGTTGAAAATCAACCAGGTTTTTCGCAGCATGCTGGAACGGCTGCGTCATCATTTGCGTCCATCGCGAGCACGCTCGCTCCTACAGCGTTTTCAGCAGTTCTGAGCCTTGGTTTGCCCTAGGATCTGATGCTTTTTTTGTCATGTAATGCTTGCTATACATCAGCCATCGACAAGCCCTTCGGGCATTAGGCCAGTGTGTGAACGCCCCTTGCAGCGCTCATCTAGACTTAATGATAGTCGTAGACAGAACCGAACACGTCGCTCTGGTGCAGCCGAATCAAGGGCCGCGTGGCAATCTGGCTTTTATGCCCCTTTAGAGGTGCGGCGAAGACCGTGCCGGGCACAACAAGATGCCCGCTCAGGGTGCCCTGGCCGACGGTTTGTAGATGCCACGATACCGTGACGTGGTGTAAATGCCGCAGCCGACACTTTCGGACAACCGACAACCACCTGGTTTGTCCGTGACTGTGAGGATTGCTGAATGCCTGATGAGATGTTGCACCTGCCTGTGGTCAACAGTCTGCTGGAGCGCCACAAGGGCTCTGCGGGTGCGCTGTTGCCCATTCTTCATGATATTCAGGAGAGCATCGGTTACATCCCCGATGTCGCCGTCCCCGAGATTGCCCATGCCCTCAACCTGAGTCAGGCCGAGGTTCGCGGGGTGATCAGTTTTTACCATGACTTCCGTACCGCACCGCCCGCGCGGCATATCCTGCGGTTGTGCCGGGCCGAGTCCTGCCAGAGCCGCGGTGCCGAGCAGTTGGCCGCGCAGTTGCGCGAGCGCCTGCAACTGGACGATCACGGCAGCAGCGCCGATGGCAGCATCAGTTTGCGTCCGGTGTATTGCCTTGGTGCTTGTGCCTGTTCGCCCGCTCTGGAGCTGGATGGCCGGGTGCATGCGCGGCTCAGTGCCGAGCGGCTGGATGCCCTGCTCGACGCTTGCCGGGAGGACGCATGATGCCGACGCTCTATCTGCCTTGTGATTCTCTTGCCTGTGCCGTGGGTGCCGATGAGGTCGCTGTGGCCCTGATCACTCAGGCCCGGGAACGCAATCTGCCGCTGGAGCTGCAGCGCACCAGTTCGCGCGGTCTGTATTGGCTGGAACCGCTGCTGGAAGTGGACAGCCCGCAAGGTCGTATCGGCTTCGGTCCGCTGACGGCGGCCGATGTGCCGTCGGTGCTTGATGCGCTGCAAGGCGAGCCATCCACGCATCCGCTGGCCTTGGGCCTGGTGGAAGAATTGTCTTATCTGAAGTCTCAACAACGCCTGTTGTTCGCCCGCGCCGGCATTACCCAGCCGCTGTCGCTGGAGGATTACCGGGCCCACGGCGGTTTCGAGGGTTTGACCCAGGCCATCGCCATTGGCGGCGAGCAGACCGCGACGGCAGTGTTCGATTCCGGCCTGCGTGGCCGTGGCGGCGCAGCCTTCCCCGCCGGGATTAAATGGCGCACGGTGCGTGGCACTCAGGCTGCGCAGAAGTACATTGTGTGCAACGCCGACGAAGGCGACTCCGGTACCTTTGCCGACCGCATGTTGATGGAAGGCGACCCCTTCCTGCTGATCGAAGGCATGGCGATTGCCGGCATTACCGTCGGCGCCACCTACGGCTACATCTATGTGCGCTCGGAATATCCGGATGCCGTGGCCACGCTGCGTGCAGCGTTGAACATCGCCCGAGATGCCGGTTACCTGGGCGCCGATGTCGGCGGCAGCGGCCAGGCCTTCGACATGGAAGTGCGCGTCGGTGCCGGTGCCTACATCTGCGGTGAAGAAACCGCGCTGCTGGACTCCCTCGAAGGCAAGCGCGGGATCGTTCGCGCCAAGCCACCGATTCCGGCGTTGCAGGGGTTGTTCGGCCTGCCGACGCTGGTGCACAACGTGCTGACCTTGGCCTCGGTGCCGCTGATTCTGGCCAAGGGTGCGCAGTTTTATCGCGATTACGGCATGGGTCGCTCGCTGGGCACCATGCCCTTCCAGTTGGCGGGCAATGTGCGTCGCGGCGGTCTGGTGGAACGGGCCTTTGGCCTGACCTTGCGGGAGCTGGTGGAAGACTACGGCGGCGGGACCGCCAGTGGCCGGCCGTTGAAGGCGGCACAGGTGGGTGGCCCGCTCGGCGCCTGGGTGCCACCTTCGCAATTCGACACGCCGCTGGATTACGAAGCCTTTATGGCCATCGGCGCGATGCTCGGTCACGGTGGTGTAGTGGTGGCTGACGACACACTGGACATGGCCCGCATGGCACGCTTCGCCATGCAGTTCTGCGCCGAGGAATCCTGTGGCAAATGCACGCCTTGTCGTATCGGTTCGACCCGTGGCGTCGAGGTGATCGACCGCCTGCTGGCCGCGCCAGACCAAAACAGTCGTGATGAGCAGGTGATCATCCTCAAGGACCTGTGCGACACCCTGCAATACGGTTCGCTGTGCGCGTTGGGCGGCATGACGTCTTATCCCGTGGCCAGCGCCCTCAAGCACTTCCCCGCTGACTTCGGTCTGCAAGCCTCGGAGGCCGAGCAATGATCACTCTCTTCGACCCGAAAACCGATATCGACCTCGGTACGCCGGCCCGCGACAGTCAGGTACAAGTCACCCTGAACATCGACGGCCGCAGCATCAGCGTGCCCGAAGGCACCTCGGTGATGCACGCCGCCGCGTTGCTGGGCACCACCATTCCCAAACTCTGTGCCACCGACAGCCTGGAACCTTTTGGCTCCTGCCGCATGTGCCTGGTGGAGATCGACGGCATGCGCGGTTATCCGGCGTCCTGCACCACGCCGGTCAGCGAAGGCATGAGCGTGCACACCCAGACGCCCAAGCTCGCGACCCTGCGCCGCAACGTCATGGAGTTGTACATCTCCGATCACCCGCTGGACTGCCTGACCTGCTCGGCCAACGGCAACTGCGAGCTGCAAACCGTCGCCGGCCAGGTTGGCCTGCGGGAAGTGCGTTATGGCTATGAAGGCGAGAACCATCTGGAGGACGTGAAAGACACCTCCAACCCCTATTTCGACTACGACCCGAGCAAGTGCATCGTCTGCAACCGCTGCGTGCGCGCCTGCGAAGAAACCCAGGGCACCTTTGCCCTGACCATTACCGGACGCGGTTTCGAATCCCGCGTGGCCGCTGCCGGTGGCGAGAATTTCCTCGACTCGGAATGCGTGTCCTGCGGCGCCTGTGTGCAAGCCTGCCCCACCGCGACCCTGATGGAAAAAAGCGTGGTCGAACTGGGCCAGCCCGAACGCAGCGTGATCACCACCTGTGCCTATTGCGGCGTGGGCTGCTCGTTCCGTGCCGAGATGAAAGGCGACCAACTGGTGCGCATGGTTCCCGACAAGAACGGCCAGGCCAACCACGGCCACTCCTGCGTCAAGGGGCGCTTCGCCTGGGGCTACGCCACCCACCCGGATCGCATCACCAAGCCGATGATCCGCAAGCACATCAGCGACCCTTGGCAGGAAGTCAGCTGGGATGAAGCAGTGACCTACGCCGCCAGTGAATTCCGCCGCTTGCAGCAAAAATATGGCCGCGACTCCATTGGCGGCATCACCTCCAGCCGCTGCACCAACGAAGAAACCTACCTGGTGCAAAAACTGGTGCGCGCCGCCTTCGGCAACAACAACGTCGACACCTGCGCGCGGGTCTGCCACTCGCCGACCGGTTATGGCCTGAAGCAAACGTTGGGCGAGTCCGCCGGCACCCAGAGTTTCGACTCGGTGATGCAGGCCGACGTGATCCTGGTGATGGGCGCCAACCCCAGCGACGCCCACCCGGTGTTCGCCTCCCAGCTCAAACGCCGCCTGCGTGAAGGCGCGCGGCTGATCGTCATCGACCCTCGACGCATTGATCTGGTGGATACGGTGCATGCCCGCGCCGAGTATCACCTGGCCCTGCGCCCCGGCACCAACGTCGCCATGCTCAACGCCTTGGCTCATGTGATTGTCACTGAAGGACTGCTCAACCAGGCCTTTATCGACGCCCGTTGCGAGGGTAGCGATTTCGCGATCTGGAGTGAGTTTGTCAGCCGTGCGGAAAACTCGCCGGAAGCCCTTGGCCCTGTCTGCGGTGTAGCCGCTGCCGACATCCGTGCCGCTGCGCGCCTGTATGCCACCGGTGGCAATGCGGCGATCTACTATGGCCTGGGTGTCACCGAGCACAGCCAGGGCAGTACTTCGGTGATGGGCATCGCCAACCTGGCCATGGCCACCGGCAACATCGGCCGCGAAGGCGTGGGCGTGAACCCGCTGCGTGGACAGAACAACGTCCAGGGCTCCTGCGACATGGGCTCCTTCCCCCATGAGCTGCCCGGCTACCGGCACGTCTCCAACGAGGTGGTACGAGCGCAGTTCGAACAGGCCTGGAACGTCACCCTGCAACCCGACCCGGGCCTGCGTATCCCCAACATGTTCGAGGCAGCCTTGGGTGGCAGCTTCAAGGGCCTGTATTGCCAGGGCGAAGACATCGCCCAGAGCGACCCCAATACCCAGCACGTCACCGCGGCTCTGTCGGCCATGGAATGCATAGTGGTGCAGGACATTTTCCTCAACGAAACCGCCAAGTTCGCCCACGTGTTCCTGCCGGGCTGCTCGTTCCTGGAAAAAGACGGCACCTTCACCAACGCCGAGCGACGCATCTCCCGGGTGCGCAAGGTCATGGACCCCCTGGGCGGCAAGGCCGACTGGGAAGGCACGGTGGCCCTGGCCAATGCCTTGGGCTACCCGATGAATTACCAGCATCCATCGCAAATCATGGATGAAATCGCCAGCCTGACGCCGACCTTCACCAACGTCAGCTACGCCGAACTTGAGCGCCATGGCAGCCTGCAATGGCCGTGCAACGCCGAGGCACCAGACGGCACGCCGACCATGCACATCGAAGAATTCGTGCGTGGCAAGGGGCGCTTCATGCTCACCGGCTACGTGCCCACCGAGGAAAAGGTCAACAGTCGCTATCCGCTGCTGCTGACCACCGGGCGCATCCTCAGCCAGTACAACGTCGGCGCCCAGACCCGGCGTACCGACAACGTCGCCTGGCATGACGAAGACCGCCTGGAAATCCACCCGAGCGACGCCGAGAGCCGTGGCATCAACGAAGGTGACTGGGTCGGCATCGGCAGCCGCGCCGGGCAGACCGTGCTGCGTGCGCGGATTACCGAACGGGTCGCCCCGGGCGTGGTGTACACCACCTTCCACTTCCCGGAGTCGGGCGCCAACGTCATCACCACCGACAACTCCGACTGGGCCACCAACTGTCCGGAGTACAAGGTCACCGCCGTGGAGGTCAGCCGCGTGTACCACCCTTCGGAGTGGCAGAAGCGCTTCCAGGAATTCAGCGACGAACAACAGCGCCTGCTTGATGCTCGTCGCCAGGAACGCGGGACCAAAGCCGAGGTGCGCCGATGAGTACGGACAACCTGATCAAGATGGCCAACCAGATTGCCCAGTACTTTGCCAGCCAGCCGGACCAGCAACAGGCGGTGCTCAGCGTGCGCAATCATATGCAGATGTACTGGGCGCCCAGCATGCGCAAGGAATTGCTGGCCTGGCAGACGGAGCATCAAGGGGCGGATTTGCACCCGCTGGTGCAGGCGGCGGTGACTGGGGCGGGTTGGGAGGCTTAGTCTTGGACGATCCCGACCGAACAGCTAAACAACTGTAGGAGCGAGCCTGCTCGCGATAGCGGTGTATCAGCCAGCACAAATGCTGAATGTTACGCAGCCATCGCGAGCAGGCTCGCTCCTACAGGGGGATTTGTGTTGTGGTTGGGATTTGCCCTACTCATCCCCCTTCCGCGCCGCCGTCACGGTCACTTCAATCGCCCGCACACTGATCGCCGCGAACGTCGCGGTCATCAGTACGCCGTTGAAACCCAGCAACACTGCCAGCACTCGCGAGACGCCCAATTTGGGCACCAGTTCTCCATAGCCGATGGTCAGGCCCGTCACGAAGGCGAAGTAGACACCGTCATCCGGGCTCCATCCTTCCAGTTGGGCGATGATGAGGCCGAACGCAATGATCACTATCAGCAGTATCGAGAAGATCGGCCACACCACTTTGAAATAGAACCAGACGGCTTTGTAGAACTCGTGGCGGACGTTTGATGCACGGGTGAAGTTCATGTCGTGGGCTTCCTGGGATTTGACTGACCGGCAATTGAATACGCGGCGGTTCAATACCCCGTTCAGCTTGGCACAAGCGCTGAAAACCGCGACCGACGGGGCGTTATCTTTGGCGAGGACTATGACAAAGATGACGCCCCGCAAACTATCCAGAAACCGCCTGGTGACGGTGGATTCTTGTAGGAACGAGCCTGCTCGCGATGGTCGTTAACGATTACGCGTGTTTACTGGTTAAACGCGGCGCTCTCCAGTCCATCGCGAGCAGGCTCGCTCCTACAACAACAGCAGCAGCGGCAGGTTTATCCCTCAGTTCGCTTCAGTTTCCCGGATCAGCTTCTTGTTGATCTTGCCGACGCTGGTCTTGGGGATTTCGGTCACGAACTTGAACTGCTTGGGGATCGCCCATTTGTTGATGCGCCCGCCGTCAACGAAAGCTTGCAAATGCACCTCCAGAATCTTGCGGTCGAGGTAATGCCCCGGTTCGCAGACGACCATGGCCATCGGGCGTTCACCCCATTGTTCGTCGGCAATGCCCACCACGGCGACGGACATCACGCCCGGGTGTTCGCTGATCAGGCTTTCCAGTTCAAGAGAGCTGATCCACTCGCCGCCGGTCTTGATCACGTCCTTGATGCGGTCCTTGATTTCCACGCCGCCCAGCTTGTCGATCGAGGCCATGTCTCCGGTGTGCAACCAGCCGTTGTGCCACAGCTCCGCACCTTTGTCCGGGGCTTTCAGGTAGCCCTGGGTCAGCCACGGCGCGCGCACCACGATCTCGCCCAGGGACTCGCCGTCATGGGCCACGTCATTGCCGTCGGCGTCGATGATCTTCAGGTCGACCATCGGCACCGGCGTGCCGGTCTTGATGCGGATCGGCAGTTGCGCTTCGGCGGACAGTTGCAGGTCTTCATCACGCAGGTACGTCAGGCACAGCAACGGACAGGTCTCGGACATGCCGTAGCCGGCGTGTACCACCATGCCTTTGGCATTGGCTTCGCTGGCCACGCCCAGGGTCAGCGCGCTGCCACCCAGGAGCATTTTCCAGCCGTCGAAACGGGTCGCCTTGCCTTCCTCGCAATTGAGGATCATCTGCAAAATGGTCGGCACGCAGTGGGAGAACGTCACCTTCTCTTCGCGGTACAACCTGACCAGGCTGTTGGGTTCGTAGCGGCCGGGGTAGACCTGCTTGATACCCATCAGGGTCGCGACATACGGCACGCCCCACGCATGCACGTGGAACATCGGCGTGATCGGCATGTACACGTCATCGGAACGCAGCAGCGGCTGGCCCTGATAGGCGCCCAGGGTGCCGACGGCATTCAGGGTGTGCAGGACCAGTTGGCGGTGCGTGAAGTACACGCCTTTCGGGTCACCGGTGGTGCCGGTGGTGTAGAACAGCGTGGCGACCGAGTTCTCGTCGAAATCTGGGAAGTCGTACTGGTCCGGGGCCAGGGACAGCAGGTGTTCGTATTCGCCCAGCACCGGCAGCGAGGTCGTGGTCGCTTCATCGTCGGTGAGTTGCAGGTAGCCTTTTACGGTTTCCAGCCGTCCGTGGATCTGCTCGACCAGGGGCAGGAAATCATCATGCACCAGCACCAGGTCATCCTCGGCGTGGTTCATGGTGAACAGCACCTGCTCCGGCGACAGGCGAATGTTCACCGTGTGCAGCACCGCGCCGATCATCGGCACGGCGAAGAAGCACTCCAGGTAACGGTGGCTGTCCCAGTCGAGCAGCGCCACAGTGTCACCGGCCTTGACCCCGGCCGCCGTCAGCGCATTGGCCAGGCGGCGAATACGCTTGTTGAGGGTCTGGTAGCTGTAACGCAGCTTGTCGGCGTAGACGATTTCCCGACCCGGCTGGTAGCGCACGCCGGACAGCAGCATTTGCTTGATCAGCAAGGGATAGGCATAAGCGCCGTCGGCGGGCGGGATTATTTTTGTCGCCATCATGATTAAGGTTCCTTGTCCTTTCGATCAGAACTGATCGGCTTGCAGCTCGTAAAGGCAGTCGCTGCCGGCCTTGGCCGATGCGCTCAACGAGTGGATACGCGGCAGTAACCGGGCGAAATAGAAACGCGCGGTGGCCAGTTTGCTGATGTAGAAATCGTCCTCGGCATCGCCGCTCATGACGACCTTGGCCATGCGTGCCCACATGTAGGCGTACGCGGTGTAGCCGAACACGTGCAGGTACTCGACCGAGGCCGCGCCGATTTCGTTCGGGTTGTTTTGTGCCCGGTCGAGCAGCCACGCGGTCAGCTCGTCGAGGGTGTCGACGGCGGCGTTCAACGGCTGGGTGAACTCGCCGAGATCAGCGCCAGCGCTGGCGGTGAATTCGCGGATTTCCGAAGCGAACAAGCGGTACAGCGCCCCGCCGCTACCAACGATCTTGCGCCCGGCCAGGTCCAGGGACTGGATGCCGTTAGTGCCTTCGTAGATCTGGGTGATGCGCACGTCACGCACCAGTTGCTCCTGGCCCCATTCGCGGATGTAGCCGTGGCCACCGAATACCATCTGACCGTGCAAAGTGGTTTCCAGGCCCATATCGGTTAGGAAGGCCTTGGCCACCGGGGTCAGCAGCGATACCAGATCCTGCGCGCGTTGGCGTGTCGGTGCGTCTTCGCTGTACTTGGCGATGTCCAGTTGCAGGGCCACGTAGCTGGAGAACGCACGGCCGCCTTCGTTCAAGGCTTTCATGGTCAACAGCATGCGGCGCACGTCCGGGTGGACGATGATCGGGTCGGCCGCTTTGTCCTTGTGCTGCGCGCCGGTCGGTGCGCGGCTTTGCAGGCGGTCACGGGCGTATGCGACGGCGTTCTGGTACGAACGCTCACCCTGCGCCAGGCCCTGGATGCCCACGCCCAGACGCTCGTAGTTCATCATGGTGAACATGGCCGCCAGGCCCTTGTTTGGCGCGTCGACGATCCAGCCGGTGGCGCCGTCGAAGTTCATCACGCAGGTGGCGGAGGCCTTGATGCCCATCTTGTGTTCGATGGAACCGCAGGACAGCGCGTTGTTTTCACCCAGCGAACCGTCGGCGTTGACCAGCACTTTCGGTACCAGGAACAGCGAGATGCCTTTCGGCCCGGCCGGTGCATCGGGCAGGCGAGCCAGCACCAGATGGATGATGTTTTCGGTCAGGTCGTGCTCGCCGCCGGTGATGAAGATCTTGCTACCACTGACCTTGTAGCTGCCATCGGCCTGGGGTTCGGCCTTGGTGCGGATCAGGCCCAGGTCGGTACCGGAATGGGCTTCGGTCAGGCACATCGAACCGGTCCAGGTGCCGGCGTACATGTTCGGCAAGTAAGCCGCTTTCAGTTCTTCGCTGGCGTGGGCCTTGATCGACAGGCAGGCGCCGGCGGTCAGCATCGGGTACAGGCCGAACGACAGACTGGCCGAGTTGACCATCTCTTCGACCTGCGCCGAAATCGCCTTGGGCATGCCCATGCCGCCGTACTGCGGATCACCGCCGACACCCACCCAACCGCCTTCGGCGAAGGCTTGATAGGCCTGGGCAAAACCGTCCGGGGCGGTGACCGCGCCGTCGTTCCAGGTGCAGCCCTGTTCGTCGCTGGCGCGGTTCAGTGGCGCGATCACTTCGCCGCTGATCTTGCCGGCCTCTTCGAGGATGGCGGCGGCGGTTTCCTCATCGATCACCTCGGCCAGGCCGGGCAATTGTGCCCAGAGCCGGGACACCTGGAAAACCTCGTTGAGTACGAAGCGCATGTCGCGCAGGGGAGCTTTGTAATCAGACATCTTGGCTTACTCGGAAGTGGTCACGGCATGGGGCATGCCGGGACGTTCAGTGGATTCAGCGTTTTCGGTTACCGCGACAGAACCGGGCTGAGGGGCCCGTTCGCGCAGCAGGAACCAGGACAGGGCCGGAATCAGGATCAGCGCGCCGAGCATGTTCCACAGGAACATGAAGGTCAGCAGGATGCCCATGTCGGCCTGGAACTTGATCGGCGACCACACCCAGCACACCACGCCGGCGGCAAGGGTGATGCCCACCAGCCCGACCACTCTGCCTGTGAACGACACGGCATTGCGGTAAGCCTGGGACAACGGCAAGCCCTGGCGCTGGAAGTGCAACTGCACGCTGAGCAGGTACAAGGCGTAGTCGACGCCGATGCCCACGCCGAGGGCGATCACCGGCAGGGTCGCGACTTTCACGCCGATGCCCATGGCCACCATCAAGGCTTCGCAGAGGATCGAGGTCAGCACCAGCGGCAACAGCGCCACCAGCGTGGCGCGCCAGCTGCGGAAGGTGATCAGGCAGAACAGCGTCACCGCCGCATACACGTACAGCAGCATGGTGCGATTGGCTTCGCGCACCACGATGTTGGTCGCGGCTTCAATACCGGCAGTACCGGCGGCGAGCAGGAACTGGCGATCCGCGGTGCTGTTTTCCTTGGCGAACTTGTCGGCAATCGCCACCACCGCGTCCAGGGTTTCGGCCTTGTGATCCTTGAGGAAGGTGATCACCGGCATCAGCGAACAATCGGTGTTGAACAGCTCCGGCGAGTTGACCGAGGCCTGTTGCGCGGCGTAGTTGAGCACGTCCTGGTTGCGCTGGATGCTGTTGAGCTTAGGGTTGCCTTCATAAGTGCCGGCGGTGATCTGACGTACCGCGTTGACCAAGGACGCAGTCGCCTGCACACCCGGATACTGTTGCAGCTCCCAGGCCAGGCGGTCGGCGAGGACCAGGGTCTGGTAGTTCAGGCAGCCTTCCGGCGCGGTCTTGATCATCACCGCGAACAGGTCGCTGGACAGCGCGTAATGCTGGGTGATGTAGGCGTTGTCGCGGTTGTAGCGCGAGTCGGCGCGCAACTCCGGCGCCCCGCTGTCGAGGTCGCCGATCTTCAGGTTCAGGCTGACCACATAGCCGCCAATGCCCATCAAGATGGCGACCAGCACGGCACCGGTGGCCCACTTGGCGGTGGTGAAGCGATCGAGCGCGTCCCACAGTCTGCCGAAGCCTTTGTGCGTCTCTGCGCGGTTGTCGATTTTCAGCGCACGCTCGGCGGCCTTGGCGCCGACTCCGACGTAGGACAGCGCCACCGGCATCAGCAACAGCGAGGTGAAGATCAGTACAGCGACACCGATGCTGGCGGTGATTGCCAGGTCCTGGATCACCGGAATGTCGATCAACATCAACACGGCGAAGCCCACGGCATCGGCCAGCAGTGCGGTGACACCGGCGATGAACAGACGGCGGAAGGTGTAGCGCGCGGCGATCAGTTTGTGGGTGCCACGGGCGATGTCCTGCATGATGCCGTTCATCTTCTGCGCCGCGTGGGACACACCGATGGCGAAGATCAGGAACGGCACCAGCACCGAGTACGGGTCGATGGCGTAGCCGAGCCAGGCGACGATGCCCAGTTGCCAGACCACCGCGATCAGCGAGCAGCCGACCACCAGCAGGGTGCTGCGCACGCATCGGGTGTAGGCGTAGATGATGATCAGCGAAGTGACCACGGCCAGGCCGAAGAACATCATCACCTGGATCAGGCCGTCGATCAGGTCGCCCATGAGCTTGGCGAAGCCGATTACCCGGACCTTGTAATGGCCGGTGCCTTCGACCCCGGATTTACGCGCAGCGCTGTCACCGACGTATTCGATCTTGTCGCGCAACTGCTCTTCGAGCATCTGCGAGAAGGCGTGGTAGTTGATGCGTTGGCCACCGGCCGCGGCTTTGTCCATCAGCGGCACGATCAGCATGGTCGACTTGAAGTCGCTGGCCACCAGACTGCCAACGATGCCGGCGCGGGAAATGTTCTGACGCAGCTGTTCAATGTCGGTGGGCGAGCCCTGATAACTGTCGGGCATCACCGGGCCACCCTGGAAACCGTCCTCGGTGACTTCGGTCCAGCGCACGGCCGGGCTCCACAGCGACTTCATCCAGGCGCGGTCGACGCCTTCGGTGAGGAACAGCTGGTCGTTGACCTGCTTGAGCACGTCGAGGTATTGCGGATCGAAAATATCGCCCTGGGTGTTCTCGACCACCACCCGCACCGAGTTGCCCAGACCGCGCAGCGACTGGCGGTTTTCCAGGAAGTTCTGGATGTAGGGCTGGCTCTGCGGAATCATTTTTTCGAAGCTGGGGCGCAACTCCAGGCGAGTCACGGCCATGAAGCCCAGCACCACGGTGGCGAGCGCCATCAGCAGCATGAACAGCGGCCGGTAGTTGAACACCAGCCGTTCGAGGAGGTTGCCGGAGCGCTGGTCGAAATCCCGCAGTTCGCGGATCACCGGCATGGCGTCTTGTTTGATATTGCCCATGTCTGGGTTCTCGCTCTTAGGGTTCGAGGGCTGGGTCGGCGGACAGCGTCCGGGCACCACGGCTGCCGGCCAGCACCAAGGCGCCAGCGGCGGACTGGGCGGCACCGGCGACCGGGGTCGGTGCCGGTTGCCGCACCAGATGCAACTGCGCACCCGTCCCCTGGCTGACCAGCATCTGCCCGCCCTGGGTGAACAAGCGATAGTTGCCACGGGCATCGATCAGGCCCGCGGTGATGCTGACGTGCAGGCCGCTGTCCAGCGCAGTCCAGCTCTGGCCGCCGTCGGTGCTGCGCAGCACGTTGCCGCGCAGGCCGTAGATCAGCACTTCGCCAGGCTTGCCGAGCACGCCGAAGAAGCTGCCTTGATAAGGCGTCGGCATGGCATTGAAGCGTTGGGCGCTGTCGTCCCACTTGAGCAACAGGCCTTGCTCGCCAGCGATGTACACACTGTCACCGGTGGAGGCGATGGCGTTGAGGTGGAAACCTTGCGGGTTGTCAGTGCGGTCCTGGAATGGCGTCCAGGTCAGGCCACCATCGTCGGTGCGCAGGATCAGGTTGAATACGCCGACCACATAGCCGGTTTTGTCGTTGGCGAACCAGACGTCGAGCAGCGGTTTGTCCGCGCCCTGATCGGCTAGTCGTTGGCCTTCCATAGCCAACTGGGGCCATTGCTCATTGCCCGGTTCGGCGCTGGCCAGCGCCGTGTAATGCTTGACCAGCAAGGCGCCGATCTGGCGACCGTCGAGTTGCTTGTGCCAGGTCGCACCAGCGTCAATGCTGTGCAGCACTACGCCGTCATTACCCACCGCCCAGCCCTGGGTGGTGGTCGGAAAATTCACCGCAGTGAGATCGGCACTGACCGGCACGGCGGCCTGCTGCCAATGCTTGCCGGCATCATCGGAAAACAGAATATGGCCACGCTGGCCGACGGCGATCACGCGCCCGCCGGCGCGGGCCATGCCGGACAAAGGGCTGTTGATCGCCAAGGCGCTGACCCTGGCGGGCAGGTCCAGCACATCGACGTAATTGGCCGCCTGGGCGATGCCGTGCGACAGGCCGAGCACGACACCAAACGCCAGCCGCAAAATATTATTTTTATACGAACACATACTGCGTCCTCATCGGAAAACCGCGCCACACCTCGCGCCGTGCAGCTCATGTGGGAGCGAGCCTGCTCGCGATGGACCAGAGGGCGACGCGGGCATCCAGAAAGCACGCGTCATCGTTAACGTCCATCGCGAGCAGGCTCGCTCCCACAGTGGATCGTGCGAGCGTTTGCTTGCGGTTGGCTTAGCGAATGCCGGCGCCGGCCAGGGATTCCGAAGACCACTGCGCCTTGGAGAGCGGCTCGATGTACTTAATGCCGCCGTAAGGGCCGACTACACCGTTGATGTTGTACGAACCACCGACCAGGTCGTAGATCATGAAGGGCGTCGAATCCGGAACCTGCTTGTCGTAGCTCTGGCTCAGGAAGGCAAACGAACCACGATAGAGCTGACCACGGGCGTCATATTGATCCGAGGCCAGAGCGGTCCAGCTGTCTTCGTCGAGGTAGAAGCGGCGCTTGGCGTAGATGTGACGGGCACCGGCCTTGAGGTTGCCTTCGACGACCCATACACGGTGTTTCTCCCAGCGCACGAAGTCCGGTGCCAGGTGATTGGCCGTGGTCAGCGACTTCGGATCCTGCACGTAGGTCAGCTTGTAGGTGTTGTAGGGCACGATCATTTCCTGCTTGCCGACCAGTTTCCAGTCGTAGCGATCCAGTGCACCGTTGAACACGAACACGTCATCGTAGGTGCCCGCACCGGCGGTACCCGGGTTAGGCGTGTCGTAGGCCAGGCTCGGCGCCAGTTTCACTCGACGCTGGCCCGGCAGGTATTGCCAGGCGCGACGCGGCTGCTGCAACGGGTTGGCGGCGTCCTTGAGCATGATCGCCTCACCGGCCCGGCGCGCAGGGCCGGTGTACGCCAGCTTCATCTGGTAGTACACGTCGGCGCTGCTGATCGGCTGCGAGAGGTTTTCATAGATCGGGTAGGAGATGTTCGCTTGCCCGGTGGTCGCCAGGCTTGGCACACCGGCGGAGTCGACGTTCCAGGAGTCGTACTTGGAGCTGATGCTGACGCCTTGGTAGCGCAACAGGAAGTTCCACATCGCTTCGTTGCCCGTCTGCGGAATCGGGAACGGAATGCCCGGCAGCACGTTGTCGATGGCCAGGCCACCTTCCAGGGATTTGGCGCCGCTGGCGTTCTTCACGCCGTTATCCAGAATCGCTTGAGGCAGCGAAACGGTGCGATGCGTCGGGAACACGTCGACACGGAACGTCGGGAAACGCTTGGCCAGTTCTACCGTGGTCGCTGTGAGCAGGCCCTTGTACTGATCGACGTTCTTGCCGTCGATCACCAGCAGCGGCTTTTCACTGGCAAACGGATCCGGGCGCATGCTGTCGCCGGCCTTGAAGCTCGCCGGCGCAGTGGTCAAGCCACCGTTATAGGCAGGAATGGAACCATCAGCGTTCCCGGCTTTTTCAGCCCCTGCCTGTGTCAGGCTGGTGCCCAGCTTGGCAGCTTCCTGGGTTGAAACAGCGGCCTGTGCCTGGGCGGCAAGGACCATGGCCAGCGAAGCGGCCAACACGGTTTGTGCGAATTTCATCTTGTTATTCTCCTGCTTGCATTGAGCAAATCAGTGGTGAATCAAAAGGTTGTTTTCATCGTCAGGTACACGGCGCCACGGTCCTCAGTCGTGGCACCCCCTCCGGAGAAGGACGAGTAGCCACCGGCGAAACAGGCGTAGTTTTCGTTGCCGCTAAAGGCGTTGGGCGTGGAGCCGTCACCGCCATTCGGGCCGGTACTCACACCGCTGACATTGCATTTTTCGGTTTTGCCGAAGGAGTCCACGTACTTCAGGTCAACGAAGTATTTGTTGTACACAACGGCACCCACGCCCACGGCATAGTTGCCGGTGTCCTTGGCACCGCCACCGGAGACCGGCGACACGCCAGCGAGACCGACGTTGACCGACATCGGCGCGTTGAGGTCGACACCGGGAAACACCTGGTACCAGGTCGGCGTGAAGTTGACCGCGATGCCCCAGTTGTCACGGGTCGGCGCGTCGATGCCGCGATAGCTGTCCTTGCCCTTGTAGAGTGCCGAGTTCTTGTCATCGAGCTTGAGCAGGTTGCTGTAGTACAGCTCGGCAAGCACGGTTGCCTGATCGAACACCGGCGTTTTCGGCAGGGTCATCAGACCGTTGAGCGTCCAGTGCAAGGTGTCACCGGTGGCGCTCATGCTGTCGCCGCGGCTCGGGGTGTCGTAGACCACACCGGTGGCGTCGGTACGTGCAGGCAGCAGACCAAGCCCTTGCCCCAGGCCCAGCGGGCTGCGGGTACTGACGATCGCCGGGATACTGGCCAGCGGCATGTTGTGACGGATGTTCAGGTCCGAACCGACGCTGATCCCGCCCACGTCCTTGGACAGGCTCAGGCCAAGGATCTTGATGTTGTCGGCATAGGCCATCTGATAGGTGGCGGTGTCCAGCGAATTGAGGGTGTTGATCACCGCAGGCACTTGCCCTGCCGGCCGGGTGCCGTTGGGGTTGGCCGAGGTGATGCCCCTGGCGTCCAGAAAGGCTTGCGGCAGGATTTCCGAAGTCTCGCGGTAGTAGACGCCGAGGGTGCCATCGAGCCAGGCCGGTGACCACTTGGCCATGACGCCCCAGTCGCCGCTGCTGCCCGGTGTCAGGTCATGTCCGCGACGCACGTTGGTCAACGCATTGCACGGCGCCAGGCCACAACCCAGCGGACTGCCGGGCACCACGCCATTGGTGTTGCCGAGCAGGAACGATTGCGCACCAAAGCCGACCAGATCGGAACCACCGTAGTAAGTACCGGCTTCCGGCAGACGCGCGGCGTCCCAATCGAGGAAGTACTGGGCACCCACGGTCAGCTCGGGATTGACGGTGAACGACATCGACAACTGGTTACGCGGGACAAACAGTTCCTTGGCTTCGGTGCCCGGCGACGCGGCAAGCTTGGCCAGGTCGAGGCCGGACTGACCATAGCTGACCGAGTGCACCGGGTTGAGAATGGTCTCGCCCCAGAACACGTTGTGCTGACCGGCCTTGACGCTGAACATCGACTCCTCGCCCACTTCGGTGCTGTAGAACACGAAGGCATCGAGGATTTCGCCCGAAGGACCGCTGTAGTAGCGCTGGGCATAGTTGCTCAGGTGCGGGCTGCCATTGCCGACGTTGTCATGGGTCACCCCGGCCAGGCGCGGGTCGTTGGCGATCAGGCCCGAACGCGCATCGTTGCCGTTGACGAACGGGTTGGAATTGGAACCGGTGTTGTCATAGGCCTTGTCGTACCAGCTGGCGGCGCTGACGCGAAAACCCATGGCGTTCTTGTAGACCACATCCATTTCGGTCAACAGGTCGATACGGTTGGTGATGTTGGTGCCGGCCTTGCGGAAGTTGAAGTCGCCGTCGTTGTTGTTCGGCGTTCCCAACATGCGTTTGTCAGCGCTTTCGGTGCGTACGCCGTAGTTGTACTTCACGGTGTTATCCAGACGCGCGGTCCAGTCCGGATTGCCCAGATCGAGCTCGAACCCATGGGCCGTCGGCGCGATGACGGCCAGAATGGCCGAGGCCAGCAAGGTGTAGCGTGCTGCAGTGAAGCCGTGACTCTTATTGTTGTGCATTGCGTTGTCTCCGCCTTTTTGTATTTGTTTTAAGCGCAGCCGCCCTCGCGCAAGCCTCTGTGGGTTTGCGTTTAAGGAATGAGGGCAAATGCCGGTTGGCGTACTGCCAGTCCAGCTCCTTGTACTAGCGATCCAGCTCCTGGATGAGTGCCTCGGCTTGCTGCCAATGGCCAAATCCTGCGGCCGGATTGAGATGGCCGACATCGCCCAGATCGAGCAATTCAGCGCCCCAGCCTTCCGCCATGCGGGTGACCGCAGCAAGACTGGCCAGGTGATCGTTGGTGCTGCCGGTCACGATGCTGCGAAATGGCAGCGGGCCCAGGGGCAGAGGATTCCAGCCCTGGCTACGCAGGGTTTCGGAAGAAGGATAGTTTGCCGGCCAGACCGCATCGAGGTCCGGTGGCGCGGCCAGCAAGGCGCCCTTGATCGGACGGCTGTAGTGCGCAGCCCAGTGCGCGACCATCAGCACGCCGGCGCTGTGGGCCACCAGAATCACGGGCCCGTCGATCTGTTCGAGTTCGTGTTGAATCGCCCGCACACGGGCCATGCAATCGAGTTTGTCGGTCGTAAGCGGCGCAACACTGCGCACGTTGCTCAGCCTGGCGGCAAGCAATGTTTGCCAATGTTCGGCCACGTGCTCGCGCAGACCCGGAACGATCAGAATGGTGGCGGCAGTTTGCAGTTTGTCCACGGTCAACACCTTCGCTTTCTCGATAACTCGACTGGCTGTTTTCGCCAGGGGCTTTTTGTAGGGTCGACATTAAAGAGCGCCCACCCGAAGCGCTTTACATTGGACGTCAGGCACTTTTCTTTTGATGACAAATTGTCGGACAGCAGGACAGCGCGACCGCCGGTCGAAAAATCCCCCAGGTTGGCGCAAGGTCACTGTAATCAACGGATGAGCGCTGATGGCTCCCTGCAGCGTAGAAGATTGGTGACCGGACAGCATGAAAACCATCAACGACATGACAACTGTTCAACTGTTGATACGCTGGATATAGTCGCCACGCTCACGCCAACCGCCATCGGCCCAGGGAAGACTTTCGCATGACCAAGCTTGTTCGCGCCGCTGTCTTGACCAACTACCTGGAGGTCACCCAGTACCTGGGTTTCAACCCACGCGACGTGCTGGCCGCTGTCGGCCTGAGCAGAGCCCAACTGCAAGCCCCTGAACACCGTATCCAGATCGATGCCGCCGTGCGCTTGCTGGAAGACTCGGCCGCCGCCAGCGGCTGCCAGACCTTCGGCCTGAGCATGGCCGAGTCGCGCCAACTCTCGGACTTCGGCGTGGTCAGCCTGCTGCTCAGCCACCAGCGCACCCTGCGCGATGCCTTGCAGGTCGTGGTGGATTATCGGCACCTGATGAACGACTCGCTGGCGATCTTCATCGAAGAGGCCGGCAAGATGGTGATCATTCGCGAAGAGGTGGTCACCGAAACGCCCATGCCCAGCCGCCAGGCCACGGAGCTGGCCATCGGCGTGATGTTCCGGTTGTGCTCGGCCCTGCTCGGCTCGCACTGGCACCCCTACAGCGTCAACTTCATGCACCAGCCACCGGACAACCTGCACCTGCATCGCCGCTTGTTCGGCTGCAACCTGGAGTTCGGCAGCGAGTTCAACGGCATCGTCTGCCCGGACGTCAGCCTCGACATGACCAACCCCAACGCCGACCCGGCCATGGCCCGCTACGCCCAGGGCTACCTCGACTCGCTGCAGAACCACGAAGGCGCCTCGATGCTGTTCGAGGTGCGCAAGGCCATCTACCTGCTGCTGCCCATGGGGCGCGCCACCATCGAACAAGTCGCCCAGAGCCAGGGCATGAACGTGCGCACCCTGCAACGCCGCCTCAAGGACGACGGCTGCGCCTTCAACGACGTGATCAACGACGTGCGCCGCGACCTGGTGCTGCGCTACCTGGACAACCCGAACTACTCCCTCAGCCGCATTGCCGACATGCTTGGCTACTCGATGGCGAGTTCGTTTACGCGATGGTTTATCAGCCAGTTTGGAATGCCGCCGGCGACGTGGCGGGCGCAGAAACAGGCGGGGGCGAAGTCGTCCTGACAGCCCGGCAAAAAAAAACGGCGACTGCTGGCACAGTCACCGAAAGCGCGAAATTAAAATGCAATCCCTGTAGGAGCGAGCCTGCTCGCGATGAGGGAGTGTCAGTCGACATCAATGCTGAATCTCGGACCGCTATCGCGAGCAGGCTCACTCCTACAGGTTTTGTGTCTGGCTGAAGACTAGAGCCCCCAGCGCAGCAACAACAGCACCAGCACCACCAGGAACACCGTCTCCCCCACCATCAGCAGAATCGGTTTGATCCCGACCGCCGCCAGCTCCTTGAGGCGGGTCTTCATGCCCAGGGCACTGATGGAAATCACCAGGCACCAGCGCGACAGTTCGTTGACCGATCCCTGCACCGCAGGCGCTATCCAGCCGGTGCTGTTGATGCAGGCCAGAATCAGAAAGCCGACGGCGAACCACGGCAACAGCGGCGGGCGCTTGCCGGTCGGATCGGCGCCTTGCATGCGGGTGATCATCGCCGCGGTGACGATCACTGGCAGCAGCATGGCAACGCGCATCAGCTTGACCACTGTGGCCGTGTCGCCGGTCTCGGTCGACATGCTGTAGCCGGCGCCGACCACTTGGGCCACGTCGTGGATCGTGGCGCCGAGGAATACGCCTGCGACCTGCGGCGACAACTCCAGCCAGTTGGCGATCATCGGGTAGACGATCATCGCCATCGTCGACAACGCCGAAACACCGATGACCGTGAACAGTGTGGCGCGTTCTTTCTGCGGATGGTTCGGCAGCGCCGCCGCCAGTGCCAGGGCCGCCGAGGCGCCGCAGATGGCCGTCGCGCCGCCGGTGAGCATGCCGAACAGGCGCTGGAAACCCAGGGCCTTGGCCGCGACCACCGAAACGCTGATGGTCACCACCACCAGAATCACTACCAGGGCTATCGGCTTCCAGCCCAGCGCCGCCATCTGCTCCAGGGTGATGCGCATGCCCAGCAGCGCCACGCCGATGCGCAGCACCGTGCGCGCAGTGAACTCGATACCGGCCTTGCACGGGCCGTCATCGGCGAGAAAATTCAGGGCCATGCCCAGCAGCAAGGCGAACAGCATGACCGGCGCACCGTAGTGCTCGGACAGGAACGACGCGGCGGCCGCCACGATCAGGCTGACGATAAGCCCCGGTGCCAGTTCGCGCGTGCGACTGTGGATACGGGTAAGAGCAATGGCGCTCATGGCGCGTTCTCCTCGGATGCGATGACGATAAACGCCTGGCCGTCGATGTTCTCGACCGGGTAGTTGGTGACTTTGACCTGGGTGGAATTGAGCATGTAGCCGCTGCGCAAATCGAAGCGCAGGCCATGGGCGCAGCATTGAATCACCCGGCCCTCAAGGCGCCCGCCACACAGCGAGGCGCCCTGATGCGGGCAGCTGTCGTCGATGGCAAACAGCTGCCCGTCGACGTTGAACAGCGCCAGGCTTTTGTCATCGAATTCGAACAGCGCTCGGCCACCGGCCTGCGGGTGTTTGCCGGCAGGTACGGGAATGCGCCGGGTCATGCTGGCTGCCGCTCGCGGTCACTTTCCTTGAGGGCTTCGTTCATGGCCCCGAGCAGCGCCTGGGCAGGTTGCGCACCGATCACCGTCAGGCGACCGTCGAACTGAAAGCTCGGCACGCCACTGGTCGCGCCGGGGGATCCTGCAAATGGCGTGGCGTCGCCCTTCAGGCAATCGAGCACTTCGTTCGTGTCGACGCCGCAGGAGCGGGCAATGGCCAGCAAGGTCTCACGGCAACCGAGGTTTTCGCGTCTCAGGAAATAAGCGGCGAACAGGCGTTCGAGCAACATTTCACGCTGACTGGCATTGCCCAGTGCGCTGGCACGCTCGAACAAACGATGGGCGTCCGCGGTGTTGGGCATCGTCTCGATACGGCTGAGGTCGATGGCCAGTCCAACCGCCCCGGCAGCTTGCTGTACCTGGTTCTGACGCATGGCCACCGCGTCGGCATTGCCCAGGCGCTTGCGGTAGAAATCGGCGAAGGGTTCACTTTGTACCGGTATCTGAGGCAGCAACTGCACCCCGTGCCACGCCGTGGTGATCTGCACATCCGGGTGACGGCTGCGAAACTGCACCTGCGCATGCTCCAGTTGGCGTTTGCCGATCAGGCACCAGGGGCAGATAAAATCGAAAAACACATCAATACGTAAACGACGACTCACAACTTCACCTCTATCCCGGCTTCACGGACAGGGTCAGGCACGCTCTGACCCTGAAGGCGGGCAATATCTTTGTGGTAATGACACTTGGCATAAAAGAACACCGCCGCCGCCGCGAGGCTGACCAGTGGCACCAGTTGAAACGCGGCATGCAGACCGATGAGGTCGGACACACGGCCAGTCAGGAACGGCCCGGGGGCCAGCCCCAGCAGGTTATTGGCCAGGGTCAGCGTGGCGAACGCCGTACCGTGGACGGAGTAATGGGTCAGGTTGGCAACCATCGCACCGGCGGGGCCAGTGGTGCCGGTGGCAATCGCCATGCCCAGACAGATCAGCGCCAGTTGCACAGGCCCTGCCGATAATGCGAACGCTGCCGACAGCAGCAGGCAACTGCCCAGGCAAAAACCAATGGCCAGGCTGACCTTGCGCTCCGGCGAGTTCCGACACAGGCGGTCGCTGAGCATGCCGCACAGGATCATCCCCGCGCCGCTGCACAACACGATGATCGCCGCCATGCCACCGGCCTTGTCGGTAGGCATGTCGTAGTAGCGGTTGAGGTAGCTGGGAATCCACACCATCACTGTACCGCCGACGAACAACTGCAAGCCGCTGGCGACGTAGGTCGCCACCACCGAGCGGCTGGACCACAGCGTGCGCAGCGGACGCTTGACCGCGGCGGCCGTCTTGTTCGCAATCTGCGCGGCACGTTGTGGCGCAATGCGCGCTTCCTTGACGATGAGCGGATAGAGCACCGCCAGCACCAGGCCAAACAGCGACATGCCGGCGAACGACCAGCGCCAGCCCAGCTTGGCGGCAATCGCACCACCCAAAGCCATGCCCAACACCGAACCGAACATCCCGCCGGCCATGAAGGCACTGGCCAGGGTGGCGCGCATGTGTTTGGGGAACACCGAGATCACCACGGCGATGCCCACGCTGCCGTAGGCCGCTTCACCGACGCCGACCATGAATCGCGCGATGAACATCTGCTGGTAGTCCTGCGCCAGCGCGCAACCCAGGGTCGCCACGCTCCACAGGAACGCCATCAGCGCCAGGCTCTTGACCCGGCCGAAACGGTCGGCCATCAACGACAGGGGAAACGTCAGCAGGCCGACCATCAGGGCAACGATGCCGCTGAGCAGACCGAGCTGTCCGTCGCTCAACGCCCACTCAGTCTTGAGCAGCGGGAACACCGCGTTCAGTACCTGACGCGACATGTAATCGGAAATCAACAGGCCGAACGTCAGTGCAAAGACGATCCAGGCATATTGGCGCGCAACGCCGACTCCGCTGGAGTCGTCATCGTCAGCGGCGATTGGGTGAAAGGCCATGCAGCCTCCTCAAGAGCTTTGTTTTATTTTTGTTATCAAGCGTGTAACGGTCAGGCGGACGAGAGGTCACGGCCTCTCGTCCCGACCCTCGGTCAGCCGCGTTGCGGCACGCCTTTCTGCCCGGCCTTGCGGTTGGGGGCCATGCCGTTGGCCAACAGGGTTTCTTCGATGGTTTCGTACTGCACGCCGATGCGGTAGATCTCGCGGGCTTCTTTGCCGGTGGCGATTTCACGTCCCAGCTCATGGGCAATGCGCACGGTTTGCTGGATCTGTGCAACCGAGCCGAAACGATCGCCCTTGTGGTCAATGATAGTGTCTTCATTGCCTACGCGCGGGTGCATGCCCATGGCCATCGACATGGTGTTGAACGGCATGACGTTCTTGAGCAGCGATTCGGAGGTCACAGTAGAACCGTCCGGCGCGCGGTGGAGGAAGTTGAAGAAGTTGAACGGATTCGGACCATCGAAACCGCCGCCGATGCCGATCCAGGTCAGGTTCAACGGACCTTTGTAGACGCCCCTGCGCACCAGACGCTCAAGGGTTTCCAAGGCATGCATGCCGGTCAGCTGGAAGTGCGGCTGGATGCCGTTGTCCATCAGACGCTTGAGGTGCTCGGCAACCCAGGCCGGGCCAGCCGGTACGGTCATCTCGCTGTAGGCAGCCTGGATCATCGGGTTGGCCAGGGAGGTGCCTTCCAGGTATTCCGGATACAGCAGCTCCATGATGTTCATTTGCGTGGTGTTGATCGCGACCGTGACCTGATCCGGTTTCGGCGTCAGCTCGGCCAGCATGTGGCGGGTGTCGTCGGACAGCCACTTGGCCGCTTCGCCATCGCTTTCCGGAGCGAAGGAAATCGAACCGCCGACCTGGATGATCATGTCCGGCACGGCTTCACGTACACCGGCGATCAGCTCGTTGAACTTCGACAGGCGCTTGGAGCCCTTGCCGTCCAGCTCGCGCACATGCAGGTGCAATACGGTGGCCCCGGCTTCGTAGCATTCGACCGCTTTCTGGACTTGCTCATCCATGGTCAACGGGATGTCTTCCGGGAAGTCTTCGGGCATCCACTCCGGGCCGTACGGGGCCACGGTAATGACTACCTTTTCCATGTTTTCCGGGTGCAGGGAATCGTCGAAGAATTGCATGGTTACTCCAGTTCTTATGCCAGTTCTTATGATTGTTCCGTCCACCCGGGGTCGTGCCGGGTAGACGTGTTTACGAGTGCGAATGCTGCGAGTGCGGATGCCGGTGGCGTTCGATCAGAACGTCTTGTCGCCGATGATCCCGGCGCGTTCCATCTTGCGGTGGCACGGCGGGTAATCCATGACGGCGTAGTGCTGGGTACTGCGGTTGTCCCAGATGGCGATGCTGTTGGGCTTCCAGCGCCAGCGCACCTGATACTCGGGGATGTACGCCTGGCTGATCAGGTAGCGCAGCAAATCACCGGCGCCGGGGTTGGCGTCCTGGCCGAAGCGCACCCGCTCAGGGGTGTGGTAGTTGCTGAAGTGGGTGGTGAACGCGTTGACGAACAGCACCTTCTCGCCGGTTTCCGGATGGGTGCGCACCACCGGGTGTTCGGCGTCCGGATACATCGCTTTGAGCGCCAGGCGTTTTTCAATCGGCATGGCGGCACCGAAGCTCGCTTCGATGCTGTGGCGGGCACGCAGATCGGCGATCTTGACCTTCACGTCTTCCGGCAAGTTCGCACAGGCCTGGACCATGTTGGCCCACATGGTGTCACCGCCCACCGGCGGGCATTCCACGCAACGCAGCACGCAACCCATCGGCGGTGCTTCACGCCAGGTGGCGTCGCTGTGCCAGGCGTTTTCGTAGCGGTCTGCCGGCTGGTCCGGTCTCTTGTAGATCTGCACCAGCCCCGGATGATCCGGATCGCTGCCGGCCACCGGATGATCCTCCAGCTCGCCGAAGCGTCGGGCGAAGGCAACATGCTCGGCGCGGGTGATGTCCTGATCGCGCAGGAACACCACGCGGTGCTTGAGCAACTGGGCGCGGATCTCGGCAAACAGGCCGTCGTCATGGACTGCGTCGGCGAGATTGACGCCGATCAGTTCGGCGCCGATGGAGCAGGTCAATTGTTCGACTTTCATGGCTGGCCGCTCCTTAAACGACGAAAATCGATGAGCCGGTAGTCTTGCGCGATTCAAGGTCGCGATGGGCCTGCACGGCGTCCTGCAACGCGTAGTGCTGGTTGATCTCGATCTTGATCCGACCGCTGCCGACGTGGTCGAACAGCTCACCGGCCAGGGCGGCTTTTTCCGCAGGGTCGCTGATGTAGTTGGCCAGGGCCGGACGGGTCAGGAACAGCGAGCCTTTCATCGCCAGCATCACCGGGTCGAACGCCGGGATCGGGCCGGACGCGGTACCCACGCAGACCATCAGGCCACGGGGTTTCAATGAATCCAGCGAACCCATGAAGGTGTTCTTGCCAACGCTGTCGAACACCACGTTGACACCCACACCGTCGGTCAATTCGCGAACGCGAGCGGCGACGTCTTCATGGCTGTAATTGATCGTATGGTCGCAACCGTGAGCCCGGGCGATTTCCGCCTTTTGCTCGGTCGACACCGTGCCGATCACGTTCAGGCCCAGCAACTTGGCCCACTGCGAAACGATCAGGCCGACACCGCCAGCGGCGGCATGCAACAGGATGCTGTCGCCCGGTTTGAAGTCGTAGATGCGGCGCATCAGGTACGAAGACGTCAGGCCACGCATGGTCATCGCGGCGGCGGTCTCGAAGCTGATGGTTTCCGGCAGCTTGATCAACGGCGCGGCCGGGATCAGGCGCTCGGTGCTGTAGGCGCCGAGGGTGTTGAGAAAACCGGTGTAGGTAACGCGATCGCCGACCTCGACGTTGGTGACTCCTTCACCAACGGCCTGGACTACCCCAGAGGCCTCGACGCCCATGCCGTTGGGCAGCGGGATCGCATAGGTACCGTTACGGAAATAGGTGTCGGCATAGTTCAGGCCGACTGCCACATGACGAAGCCGAACCTGGCCGGGACCGGGTTCGCCGACTTCGACGTCCTCATAACGCAGGACTTCGGGACCACCGGTTTCGTAGAAGCGTACGGCTTTTGCCATTTTTCTTATTCTCCAATCTGCAATATGGGCGTGTTGCATCGAATTGCGTTGATTGGACTGTAGGACGAGGCCTGTCGGGACGCTTCTCATCAGACGACAATGGCTTTTCATTTGGTGACAGGCAGAAACAGGATCGCCCTGGCCGGCCCCGCCGCCACCTGCGCTATCATCGCCCGCCTCGATACCCCAAGAGTCTTGAACCTGGATGTCTGACACCCTGCCACTGCCCGACGATCACCAAGCCTTGCCCCCGGTCCTGGCCGGCCCGCTGCTGCGGCGTCTTGAGCCCACGCGGCTGGTGCTGTGGCTGGTGGGTTCCCGGGCGCTGGCGCTGACCTTGCGCTTGCAGGGCGTCGGCGATATTCGTCTGGATGCCGGGCAATGCACGGTGATTGCAGTGGGGGCTCATGCCTATGTGCACTTGATCGATGTGCAACTCGATTGCGCCCTGCCCCGGGACGAGTCGATCGACTATGACCTGCTGATCGATGGCACAGAAAAAGGCATTGCCGACTGGGCGCCGCATCTGCTGTATGGCGATGCCCATTGCCCGAACTTCGTCCTGCGCGCGCGGGTCGACCAGTTGCTGCACGGTTCTTGCCGCAAGCCTCATCACCCGGCGGCAGACGGCTTGCTCTGCGTCGACCGGTTGCTGGCGCAAAAGCACAACGCCAAGGATCGCCCGGCACTGCTGATGATGACGGGCGATCAGGTCTACGCCGACGATGTGGCGGGGCCGATGTTGCKGGCGATTCACGCCTTGATCGAGCGTCTGGGCCTGTTCGGGGAACAGCTCGAAGGCGCCGTGGTCAGCGACAGCGCCAGGCTCTACGAGCATCCGGCCAGTTACTACCACCGTGCCGATCTGCTGCCGGCACTGCAAAGCAATGAAACCCTGCGCGAGCGTTTTTTCGGCGGTGCGCGCAAGCCGATTTTTACCAGCAGCAGCGCCGACAACCATCTGGTGACCTTCGCCGAAGTCATGGCCATGTATTTGCTGGTCTGGTCGCCAACGCCCTGGACCTTGATCGCACCCCAGGCACCGACGCTGACGCCGGAAAGGCTCAAACGCTACGCCCTCGAACAGACGCGCATCGATGCCTTCAAGGCAGGTCTTGGCAACGTCGCCCGGGCACTGGCGCATCTGCCGACGCTGATGATTTTCGACGACCACGACATCACCGATGACTGGAACCTTAGCGCGCAATGGGAGGAAACGGCCTACGGCCATCCGTTCTCCCGGCGCATCATCGGCAACGCGCTGTTGGCGTACATGCTGTGCCAGGGCTGGGGCAACAATCCGGATGCGTTCCGTGCCCTGCTGAAAAAGGCTGGTGGGTTGAGCGCGAGCACACACCAGCGTCATCTCGACAGCACTGTTCAAGATGATTTGATCGGTGATCTGCTGAAGTTTCAGCACTGGCACTACGTGCTGCCAACCACCCCGGCCGTGGTGGTGATCGACACTCGCACCCGGCGCTGGCGTAGCGAGATGAACCTCAAGCAGCCTTCCGGCTTGCTCGACTGGGAAGCCCTGAGCGAACTGCAGCAGGAATTGCTGGACCACCCAAGCGCGATCATCGTTTCGCCAGCGCCGATCTTCGGCGTCAAGCTGATTGAAACCGTGCAGCGAGTATTCAGCTGGTGCGGTTATCCACTGCTGGTGGACGCGGAAAACTGGATGGCCCATCGCGGTGCGGCACAGGTGATCCTGAATATTTTCCGGCACTCGCGCACACCGGGTAACTACGTGGTGCTGTCGGGCGATGTGCACTACTCCTTCGTCTACGAAGTGCTGATCCGCCATCGCAAGGCCGGACCGCGCATCTGGCAGATCACCAGCAGCGGCATCAAGAACGAATTCCCGGCCACCCTGCTCGAGTGGTTCGACCGCCTCAACCGCTGGCTGTACTCACCACGCTCACCGTTGAACTGGCTGACCAAACGACGACGCATGCGCATCGTGCCGCATGTCCCGGAACACGCCGAAGCCGGTGAGCGGCTATGGAACTCGGCGGGGATCGGGCAGGTGTATTTCAATGACCTGGGGCAGCCGCAGACCATCTATCAGCACAACTCGAACGGCTCGCCGAAAACCCGGATGATTGCGCCAGAAGACAATGATTGAGGTAAAGAAGACACCACAAAAAACTGTGGGAGCGACGGTGCGGCGAGCAGGCTCGCACACACTGGATTTCTGGCGTGTACTTTTTCCAGATCCTGTGGGCCTGCTCGCGAAGTGGCCAGTTAAATATTGGGGGAATCCATTCTGTAACCCGCCCCCGGCGCACCTTCATGGAGTGCCACCTGAATGTTCGAATACAGGGCATTCGCCTCAGCAGTGGTGATTGATCGCGAACAATCACGCAGTACAACACGTAGTAGCACATTCTCCTGCCCCGGCAGCAATCCGAGGCGTTCGATGGCCTGCAGAGGCAGTTCTGTGAACGCCCAGCGCCCTTTGATCTGCATTTCCTCGATCCAGTCTGAACAATCGCCAGCTGCCTGCAACATCCTTTCAGTCAACACTTCCTCGCTCAGCCCCGGCGTTACCGCTAACGAAATATCACGAGTAATCGAAGGCAACCGAGAGACGGCGCGCCACGGATTCAGATCATGCATCTGTGCCTGTACTCGTTCGTTCTGATCACGCAGCAAACGAATATCCGGGATGCCTTTGCGCAGCATGGTCAAGCGATCCAATCCCATTCCCAGCGCCAGTCCTCCATGACGCAAAGGATCGATCTTCAGTCGCTCCAATAATGATTTGGCAATTCGACCGCACTCCAGAACCTCTACAGGGACGCCGTCATTCAACAGATTTACTTCAATCCCGCCCTCAGTGTAGTGATGCGGACTATCACTGTAGATCCAAGGCATATCAGGCACGGCGGATTTGAGGATATCGCCGACCAGGCAAAGCAAATGCTCATGCGTCGACAAATCAGGATCACCGAGCACCCAGATATCCATCTGATGCGGTTGCGCACAATGCCAACGATCCCGGCTGTCGCGACGAAAAGTGATACCAGGCGCGGCCAATAATATTGACTGCCCCGGTTGTCGTAGCTTGGCCGCTCGCTGAAGCGCAGACGGAATTTGGCTAGTGGTTTGCGTCCGTAACAGAGACCACTCGTCAACCCATCGTGTGTGTGCACTTCCAAGCGTAATCTCAGATGGGTCATAACCAAGCAATCCGTAGTTTTCTTCAGCGGAGACAATTCTCGGCCCCGTCTGCACTTGCGCTTGTGGCCAGCCTTTATCCGTTAACCCTTGAAGGACCTCCTTGAGTAATAATCGAATGGCGTGATCGGGTTCAGAAGGTTCTGTTAGATCCGCCAGTAACAAGGCTTGGTGTACGGACGTATCTGTCAGATATTTCTTTGATTCCTGCACTACACAACCCCTTATTAATAATTGAATGTAGGTCCCCCGTAAAAAGCCCCCCCATAGACCAAGCTAACGATTTCAGATCGTCCATCACAACCAAATTCGGTGAAACACTAAATTTTCAGAAGAGGACTACAGCCACCGCTCACACAAATAACCAAGGGCCTCTTACAAGACACATAACAAGCATAATTAATTCTAAGAAACTTAAAACCAACTGCGGTTGCAGGAGCTGAGTGCAATACGGTTATTGAATTGCAGCAGGGCCTAGAGACCTCAAGCTGACTGAGTTTGCTATTGGAGTAAACGACACAATCGCAAATAGCATTAACTACAAAATCAACTCTCAATTAAACGAAGGGATTAATGGCGTTCATATCGCAATTAGGGACGGTTCCTCTGGCTATCACATAGATTTCCTGAGCCCGGCAGTAAAGGTAAGCCCAACTCACAACTGAGCCAACCTGATCGCCCTCACTTCAACCTTCCACATCACGGCAATGTCTAAAAACTGACACTATAAAATGGCTTACAGTAATGATGAGCAGTGACGCACGGCAAGTTACCGATGGACCTCAAGGCGCACAGGCCGGCGGATTCTGGTGTACCTGTAGGCTTGTCTGCGATAAGACCAGCACATCCAGCATCAATGCTGACTGAAGCACCGCTTTCGCGAGCAGGTTCACACCCACAATTGATCGGTGTCTCTCATGGACCTCACCCGAACTCTGATCATCGGTAATTCCGGTTCCGGCAAGAGCTGGCTGGCGCAGCGGCTGGCCGAGCAACTGCGTGTGCCCTGGACCGATCTTGACAGGATCCACTGGCTATCCGACGAACACAGCATCGCCCGCCCCCGAAATGAAGCATTGACCATGGCGCGGATCGCAGCCGAACAAGAGCGCTGGGTGATCGAAGGCGTGTATGGCTGGATCGCCTGCGAACTCCTGCCACAGGTGACTACGCTGATCTGGCTGAGCGTCGGGGACGAGGATTGCGTGGCCAACATTCGACAACGCGAGGCCGGGCGCAATGAGCAGGACCTGTTGCTGATCGCCTTGCTGGAGTGGGCGGGCAGTTATCGCCAGCGGCAGGGGTCAAGTGGGTTTGCGGCGCATCAACGACTGTTCGAGGAGTTTTGCGGTGCGAAAATCCGTCTGCGGGATCGGAAGGAGATCGCGGCGCTGGTTCATCACTCGTAAATTTTCGCAGCTGTGGTCTGACAATCCTGATGGATGGCGTGTAGCTCAGAATGGGATTACATCAGTCACGGAAACGTCCTGAGGAACATTCGGCGATACTCGATACAAGCGTGGATGCACTTTCCACGTAACAACCACTCGTAGGTATCGCCTTGCCAACATGTACTCATTTCTGTACGTTCTCTGCATCAAGCGAGGACAATCACATGGAAACCATCAACTACACCAACGCTCGGGCACACCTGGCGCAAACCATGGACCGGGTGAATGAAGATCGCGCCCCGCTACTGGTAACGCGTCAGAAAGGCGAGCCGGTGGTGATGATGTCATTGGCCGAATACAACGCTCTCGAAGAGACGGCGTACCTGCTCCGCTCCCCCGCCAATGCCGAACGCCTGATCAAGTCCATCGCCAACCTGCGAGCGGGCAAAACCAAAACCAGGCAACTGATTGAAGAATGAATATCGAGTTCACCCCTGAAGCCTGGGACGATTATCTCTGGTTCCAGCAGAACGATAAGGCAGGGCTCAAACGTATCAATCTGTTGATCAAAGCTATTCAGCGTGAGCCTTTCGACGGCCTGGGAAAACCCGAACCGCTCAAGCATAACTTGAGCGGATTCTGGTCACGCCGGATTACGGCTGAGCATCGTCTGGTCTACGCCGTTGAAGACGGCGAAATACGCGTCGTGATGTGCAGATACCATTATTGAGATTGAGCAGAGCCTCAGCCCACTTTCACCACCCGACTCACCCCTCTGACAATCATCTCCACCTCCCGCTCATCAATGGTCAGCGGCGGTAGCAGGCGAATGGTTTTGCCCCGCGTGACGTTGATCAGCAAGCCGTGATCCCGGGCGGCGATCAGGCTCAGGTCGCGGATCGGTTGCTTGAGTTCGATGCCGATCATCAGGCCCAGGCCGCGGATTTGTGAGACGTTCGGGTTGCCCGCCAATTCTGTGCGCAATCTTTCGAGCAGACGTTCCCCCTGAAGCCGGGCGTTTTCCAGCAGCCCTTGTTCTTCAACGATATCCAGCACGGTGCAACCGACCCGGCAGGCCAACGGGTTACCGCCGAAGGTGCTGCCGTGGCTGCCCGGCGTGAAGAGTTCGGCCGCCTTGCCACGGGCCAGGCATGCGCCGATGGGCACGCCGTTGCCCAGGCCTTTGGCCAGGGTCATGACGTCCGGGACGATGCCTTCGTGCTGGAATGCGAACCACTGGCCGGTGCGGCCGATGCCGGTCTGGATTTCATCGAGCATCATCAGCCATGAGCGCCGGTTGCACAGTTCGCGCACCGCCTTGAGGTAGCCCGGTGGCGCCAGTTGCACGCCGCTTTCGCCCTGGATCGGCTCCATCAGGATCGCCACGATCCGCGAACCATGGGCCTGATGCACCTTGTCCAGCGCGTCGAGGTCGCCAAATGGCACTTTGACGAAATCCCCCGGCAGCTTGTTGAAACCCAAGCGCACCGCCGGGCCGTCGCTKGCCGACAAGGTGCCAAGGGTGCGGCCATGGAACGCGTTCTCCATGACCACCACCAGCGGCTGCTCGACGCCCTTGTGCCAGCCATGCAGCCGGGCGATTTTCAGTGCGGTTTCGTTGGCTTCGGCACCGGAATTGTTGAAAAACGCCCGGTCCATGCCCGCCAGCCGCGTCAGTTTCTGCGCCAGCCGTTGTTGCCAGTCGATGCTGTAGAGGTTCGACGTGTGCAGCAGCAACCCGGCCTGCTCAGTAATGGCGGCGACGATTTTCGGGTGGGAGTGGCCGACGTTGGTCACCGCCACGCCGGCGACCGCATCCAGGTATTCGCGACCGGCCTGATCCCACAGGCGAGTGCCCAGGCCCTTGTTGAAACTCAAGGCCAAGGGTTGGTAAGTGCTCATCAGGCAGGCGGCGGTCATGACATCAAGCTCCAGCAAGGGTCGGTGTTTTTGCAGTATGGTTAGCCACCAGAGCTGGATAAACACCGTAAAACTTCAATCATTTAAAAGCAGAGCTTGATAATGGATTTGTTCCAGGCAATGACCGTCTACGTCAAAGTGGTAGAGACCGGCAGCATGACCGCCGCCGCTTTGCAGTGCGAAATGTCCACGACCATGGTCGGCAATCACCTCAAGGCCCTGGAGCAACGGCTGGGTGTACGCCTGCTCAACCGCACGACGCGACGCCAGCGGCTGACCGAGTTCGGCGCCGCGTATTACCAGCGCTGTCTGGATGTGTTGGGGTTGGTGGCCGATTCCGAGCGCCTGGCCGAGCAGGCGCTGGACGAACCGAGCGGCATCTTGCGCATCACCGCGCCCTTGACCTTCGGTACCGAGCGCCTGGCGCCGGCACTGAGCGAGTTCAGCCGGCAAAACCCACGGGTGAAACTCGACGTGGTACTGACCAACCGACGCCCGGATCTGTTGGAAAACGGTCTGGACGTAGCGTTTCGCCTCGGCGCGCTGGAACCCTCCAGCCTGATCGCCCGCCCGCTGATCGACTACACGCTGACCATGTGCGCATCACCGGAGTACCTCGCCCGGCGCGGCACACCGCAGACACCTGAAGACCTGCGCCACCATGACTGCCTGTCCTTTGCCTATCCGGCCGGGGATGACTGGCAATCGGTGCAAAAGGAATGGCGCCTGGCCGGTCCCGAGGGCGAAGTCAGCGTGGGGGTCAGCGGGCCGATGCTGATCAACAGTTCGGCCGGACTGCATCAGGCAGCACGAACCGGCATGGGCATCGTGATGATGCCCGACGCCTTGGTCGAGCAGGACCTCAAGGACGGAAAGCTATTGGCCTTGATGCCCGACTACTGCCCGCCCAGCCGGCCGATGCACCTGGTCTATGCCCAGGATCGCCACCGTTTGCCGAAACTGCGGCGTTTCGTCGAATTCGCGGTACAGAGGTGGGGCAAGCACTCGTCGGCCGAATAGAACATGCAGTCGCTGATCGCCATTTACATCCCCGCCTTCACCAGCACCGGTTGTTCCTGATAACGATTGGGGTACAGCTGCTTCAACTGCGCGACCTTCGGTAAGTCATTGATCACGATGTACGGATAGGTCGGATGCTCGGTCAGGAAATCCTGATGTTCCTCCTCCGCCGGGTAGAAACCGTTGAAGGTTTCAAGCTTGGTGACGATCGGCTTGTTGAAGGCATGGGCGGCGTCGAGCTGGGTGATGTAGGCCTGTGCGACCCGTTGCTGCTCGGCACTTTTGGTAAAGATCGCCGAGCGATACTGGGTGCCGCTGTCCGGCCCCTGGCGGTTGAGTTCGGTCGGGTTGTGCGCCACCGAAAAGTAGATCTGCAGCAAGGTGCCATAGCTGACCTGAGCGGGATCGAAAGTGACTTCGACCGATTCCGCATGGCCGGTATTGCCGTTGCTGACGCGCTCATATTGCGCGGTATTGGCCGCCCCGCCCGCGTAGCCAGAGACGGCGTTCTTCACGCCTTTGACATGCTGGAACACCCCTTGGACGCCCCAGAAGCAGCCGCCGGCAAACACCGCGGTTTCGCTGCGGGCCTGGGTGGTTTCGTCGAGGGCCGGCGGTGGAATGATTACCGCCTCTTCGGCACCACCGAAGGAGAAGGCCGAGCATTGGCTGATGATGCCGGCAGCTGCCAGCCCCAACAGGGTACGGCGCCAGGTAAAGAGGGTTTTCATGGGGCGAACTCCTGAAGCGTTGGAAAGTAATCAGCCGAAGGTGAAGGCGTAAGCCGACGCGCCCGGATCAAGAAACTCGATGCTGAAGGTCCGGTCGGTCACGCCGCCGCTCTGGCGCACCAGTTGATACAAGCGCTGGTCGATCACGGTGCCGCTGCCGTCGGGGGCCACGTCCATGCCGTGGTCGTCGCCCGGCGCCTTGCCGTCGATCAGCACCTTGAAGCGCACCGGTTTGCCATCGGCGCCAGGGCCGAGCACCAAATGCAAATCACGGGCGTGGAAGCGATAGACGATGCGGCTGGCCGGTGCGCTGGCGGTGGCCCGTTCCGAGCCGACATGCCATTGGCCACCCAGGCTCCAGTCGTTGAGGGCCAGTTGCGCCGGCGGGTTGTAGGCCGCCACTTTGTCCGGCACCAGCGCGGTTTCCGGCACGAAGTGCTCGGCACGCTGATAGCCGACATAGGTTTCCGGCGACTGCACTTCGTTGTTGTCCGGGGCCATTTGCACGCCATCGGCCTTGGCGTTGATCAGCCCGTCGGCGACCTTGGTCGAACCGGCCTCACGCAGCAATTGCTGGATGACTCGCTCCGACTCGGCGTACGCGCCTTCGCCGAAGTGGTGATAACGAATGCGTCCCTGGGCGTCGGCAAAGTAATGCGCTGGCCAGTACTCGTTGTCGAAGGCGCGCCAGATCTTGAATTCGTTATCGATGGCCACCGGGTAGGTGATGCCCAGGTCTTTCATAGCCTTGGTGACGTTGCTGACGTCGCGTTCGAAGGCAAACTCCGGCGCATGCACGCCGATCACCACCAGGCCCTGATCGCGATATTTTTCGGCCCAGGCTTTGACATAGGGTAGCGAACGCAGGCAGTTGATGCAGGAGTAGGTCCAGAAATCCACCAGCACGACCTTGCCTTTCAATGCCTGGGCATCGAGGGGTGGCGAGTTGAGCCATTGCACGGCACCCTCCAGCGACGGCAGATTGCCTTCGACCGGCAAGGTGCCCGTGGATTTCTCGGTCACTTGCACCGCGCCCCCGGAGGTCGTGTTCTGCGCCATTATCGCCCCACTGTTACGCGGTAACTTGCCGGAAAGTTTCTCCACCAACGCTTGCTCGATACCACCGGTCGAAGCCGTGGAAAACCGCGCCAGAACCCCCGTATCCAGGCCCAGGGCAATCGCCGCCACACCGGCCAGCATTGCAGCGCCCAGACCGCGACGCAGCCATTCGCCAGCGCCAATGGAGCGCTTCATCGCGGTGAAGACTCTGCCGCCCAGCAACAAGGCCAACGCGAGGGAAGTCGCGGCACCCGCTGCATAAGCCAACAACAAAAAGGTGGTTTGAATGCTCGCACCTTGCAGTGCCGCACCGGTCAGCAGCAGGCCCAGGATCGGTCCGGCACACGGCGCCCATAACAGGCCCGTGGCAACACCGATCAGAAACGAAGCGCCAGGACGTGGCCGCGCATCGGCGCCCGCCGCCTCCGACAAACGACTGCCCGCCGCCACCAATGGTCGAGTCAGGCGCTCAGCCAATTGTGGCAGCAACAACGTCAGACCGAACAACGCCACGAAAACCAACGCCAGCCAGCGCCCATACTGGTTGAGCTGCACCACCCAGCCACCGCCCACCGCCGCCAACGTGGCGACCAGCGCGAACGTCAGCGCCATCCCCACCAGCAGCGGCAATCCGCTTTTGACGAAGGGTTGCCCGGTGCGGGCGAAGACAAACGGCAGCACCGGCAGAATGCACGGGCTGACAATCGTCAGCACACCACCGAGATAAGCGAGGACCAGCAGCCACATGGCGATTACCTGCAAAAAGTGAGTGGAATGGAATCACACCGTCTTCGGCACGAACTTCATCGCCAGGCCGTTCATGCAGTAACGCAGGCCGGTGGGTTTCGGGCCGTCGTCGAAGACATGGCCCAGATGCCCGCCACAGCGCCGGCAGTGAACCTCTTCGCGGACCATGCCGAACGCACGGTCCTGGCGGGTCGCCACGGCCTTGTCCAGCGGCGCCCAGAAACTCGGCCAACCGGTGCGGCTGTCGAACTTGGTGGCCGAGGAAAACAACGGCAGGTCGCAACCGGCACAGGTGAAGGTGCCGTCGCGGTGCTCGTTGTTCAGCGGGCTGCTGTAGGCCCGTTCGGTGCCCTCTTCGCGCAGGATGTCGTACTGCTCATCGCTGAGGATGGCGTGCCATTCTTTGTCACTGTGGGTCACTTCGAATGCCTCCGCGGCGCTGGCCTCACTGATCAAAGCCGCGCCTGTGGAAAACTTCGGCAACAGGCCGATCGCCAGGGCCGTCATCCCCAGCCCGCCGCTCGCTACAAGAAATTGCCGTCGTGAAAACATGCTCGTCTCCCAAAAATCCAGGGGTGTTTCATGGAACACAGCCTAGGCTTTGGGTGATCGCCAAATCCTCACGGGAAGTTAAACAATTCGTGATAACTCGGACCCCAAAAAAACCGCACAATGCCTGTGCAAATGTAGGAGCGAGCCTGCTCGCGATGGCGGTGTGTCAGCCTCCATGAATATTGGGTGTGGATCCGCTATCGCGAGCAGGCTCGCTCCTACAGTGGCATTTCGCACAATGCGCCCATTGCACCGAAGGATTGAGCTGGATGGAACAGACCAAACGCGTCCTGGTGGTCGAGGACGATATGCATATCGCCGACCTGATCTGCCTGCACCTGCGTGATGAGCAGTTCGAGGTTGTGCACAGCGCCGATGGCGATGAAGGCATGCGCCTGCTGCAACAGGGCAACTGGGACGCACTGGTCCTCGACCTGATGCTGCCTGGAGTCGACGGCCTGGAAATCTGCCGCCGCGCCCGCGCCATGGCGCGCTACACGCCGATCATCATCACCAGCGCGCGCTCCAGCGAGGTGCACCGGATTCTCGGCCTGGAACTGGGTGCCGATGATTATCTGGCCAAGCCCTTTTCCATGCTCGAACTGGTGGCCCGGGTCAAGGCGCTGCTGCGCCGGGTCGATGCCATGGCGCGCAACCTGAAGATGGATGCCGGCAGCCTGCTCACCGACGGCCTGGCCATCGACCCGATCACCCGCGAAGTGTCCCTCGACGGACGGCGCCTGGACCTCACACCCCGGGAGTTCGACTTGCTGTACTTCTTCGCCCGCCAGCCCGGCAAGGTGTTTTCGCGCATGGACCTGCTCAATGCCGTTTGGGGCTACAGCCACGAAGGCTACGAGCACACGGTCAACACCCACATCAACCGCCTGCGCGCCAAGATCGAGGCCGACCCCGCGCAACCGGTGCGCATCCTTACGGTCTGGGGCCGTGGCTACAAATTCGCCACCGGTGAGGAGCCGCAGCCATGAGGCTGACCCTGACGCAACGCCTGTCCCTGGTGTTCGCCGTACTGCTGCTGGTGTGCTGCGGCACCTCGGCATGGCTGCAGGTGCGCTCCAACCAGATGCACGAGCAGGAAGTGGTGCAAGGCTTGTCCCGGGACCTGGCGCAGCACATCGCCAGTGACACGGTGCTGATGGACACCCAGGGCCTGATGCCCAATGCCGTGCGCGATCTGTTCAGCAAACTGATGCAGGTGAACCCCAGCGTCGAGGTGTACCTGCTCGACTCCGCAGGCAAGATTGTCGGCAGCGCCGCGCCCGAAGGCCGGATCCGTCGCGAACGGGTCGACCTGGCGCCGATCCAGCGCCTGCTGCGGGGCGATGCTCTGCCCATCCTCGGCGACGACCCGCGCAGCGTCGATGCACGCAAGGTGTTCAGCGCTGCACCGCTGAAGGTTGATGGCAAGCCGGCCGGTTATCTCTACGTGGTTTTGCTCGGTGAGGATCACGACCGCCTGGCCGAACGCGGTGCGACCAGCGCGGCGCTCAACACAGCGCTGTTGTCCATCGGACTGGTGGCGCTGTTGTGCCTGATTGCCGGTCTCACCGCGTTTGCCCTGATTACCCGGCCGTTGCGCCGCCTGACCGAAACCGTCAGCCAGTTCGACATCGATGGCGTGCCGGTCACACCGGCCCTGCCCGTCGCGGTGGAAAAAGCCGCCAGCCACGATGAAATCGCCGTGCTCGATGCGGCGTTCCGGCAGATGCAGGCACGCCTGGGCGAACAATGGCGCTCGTTGACCCGCCAGGATCAGGAGCGCCGCGAACTGGTGGCGAACATCTCCCACGACTTGCGCACGCCGCTGGCCTCGTTGCACGGTTATCTGGAAACCCTGTCGCTCAAGGACGCAACCCTGTCCCCCGCCGACCGCCGTCGCTATCTTGGCATCGCGCTGGATCAGAGCCGCAAGGTCGGTGGGCTGGCGCAGTCACTGCTGGAACTGGTGCGCCTGGAGCACGGCTTCGTGCAGCCAGTGCTGGAACGTTTTTCCCTGACCGACCTGGCCCAGGACATCTTCCAGAAATTCGAACTCACCGCCGAAGCGCGCAAAGTCGAACTCAAGGCCACGTTCGCGCCGAATGCCTCGGCGGCCTGTGCGGATCTGGGCTTGATCGAGCGGGTGCTGACCAACCTGTTCGACAATGCCCTGCGCCATACCCCGTCCGGTGGCGAGGTCGAACTGGGCCTGCGCCCGCAAGGGTCATACATCGAAGTCACAGTCAGCGATACCGGCCCCGGCATCGCCCCGGAACTGCGCGAAGGGTTGTTCCTGCGGCCGTTCAATATCGGCGGCGCACGGCGTGATGGCGGGCTGGGGCTGCGGATCGTGCATCGCATCCTGCAACTGCATGGGCGTGAGATTCAGCTGATCGATGTGCCGGGGCGGGGTGCGACGTTTCGTTTTTCATTGCCGATCGATGAGGAGACGGCGACTGCGTTGGCGGAGCGGTCGATGAACCTCAATACACCGCGGCAGGCCTGACGGACTGTGCTGTCTTTCAGTGCCCCATCGCGAGCAAGCTCGCTCCCACAGTATTTTTGGTTGTTCGCAGACCTCCTGTACACCCAAAAAACCTGTGGGAGCGAGCTTGCTCGCGATGACGTCAGCCAATACAACAAAGTTTTTCGATCAGTCGCGACTCCTGCGAAATCGCCCGTTGGCCTGTTGGGTCGTGACAACGCCGCCCCGGTCCAATAGATTAGTCGGCCCGAAAAAGCCCCCGGGCTTTCTCGCCCCTATTCAAGTTCAAAGAAGTAGTGAAATTTCAATGTCCGATTCCAACACCGCTGAATCCGTAGTCACCCTGTCGTCCAAAGCGGAATACGAAAACTCCATCAATCTTTCACAGCACGTGCCCCAGGCCAAGACCATCAGCGAGATGGTGCTGGACGCTTTCCAGTCCACCCGCGAAAGCGACCAGATCCGCGAACTGCGCGCCGCGATCCGCCAGGCCCACGACAGCTTCGACGATGACAAAGCCTACGAACTGATGGGCGAACTCAAGCAGCTCAAGGACGCCGAGGCCGCCGACATCGCCGCCCTCGAAGACCTGAGCAGCAAATTCCCGATCAGCCGCATCCTGTCCAGCTTCAAGGACGACCCGGCGTTCCAGGAAATCGTCTACGGCCTGGCCCTGAAGGTGCTGAACCAGACGCACCAGGCCATCAGCAACCCGAGCGGCGGCAAGAGCAAAGCCGCCAAGGCCAAGAAAGAAATCGAAGTATTCACCATCAGCAAGGACGGCATCAGCGTCACCTTGCCGTTGCGCACCCCGCGCTCGCGCCTGAACGTCGACCGTGAAGCTCTGGAATTCCTCGGTTTCACCTTCGTTGGCGAAGGCGAGGAAGCGGAGCTGGAAAGCGAGACATTCCTGGACAACAGCGGCGCCGAGCAGGCCGTCAACCGCAAGAACATCATCACCGCCCTGCAACAGCAAACGGCGTTCGACGGCTATAGCATCGCCGCGCAGTAAGGCGCCCCTCGCCACAAGGTCCTCAGCGACTGACTCAAGAGCCCCGCCATCAGTGCGGGGCTTTTTATTGCCCGTGATTCGGGCAAAACCGCGATTACTCTTCCAGTATCGACGCCAGAACCACACTTCCCTTCACCCATGAGCACCACGGGTCCGCCAGCGGGGAGCGTCAACTCACTTTCCAGCCCAGACCTCGGTGGTGCAACTGCTGAGGTCATCATGAACACGCCCCCCTTGTATCGCCAATTGGCCAACCACTACCTGGACGCTATCCGCAGCGGCACCTTGAAAGCCGGCGAGCGCTTGCCCTCGATCCGGTTGATGATGGAAAAACACGCCGTCAGCCTGTCGACCGCCGTGCAGGTGTGCCGCGAGCTGGAAGACTACGGTGTGCTGGAAGCCCGGCCGCGCTCCGGCAACTACATTCGTCAGCCCGACACCGTGCCCAGGCTCGCCCCGATTGCCCTGGCGCCAACGCTGGATACCAGCATCTATGTCGGCATCCATGAACAGGTCTCAGCGGTGCTCAAGGCCAGTCAGCGCGCATCGATCAAGATCAATTTCGCCAGCGCCTATTGCGCGCCCGAGCTGTATCCGCTGAAAACCTTGCAAGACAACATGATCAGATCACTGCGCTTGGACCCCTGCCTGCTCGGCGTCGCGGGCGGCGCCTGCGGCAACAGCGCATTGCGCAACATCCTGGCCCGTCGGGCACTTGCCAGCAGGACCCACCTGGACCCCGAGCGGATCGTGATCACCAACGGCGCCACCGAAGCGATCAATCTGGCCTTACGCGCGGTCACCCGCCCCGGCGACACCGTGGCCGTGGAGTCGCCGACGTTCTACGGTCTGCTGCAAATTCTCGAAAGCCTGAACCTGCGGGTGCTGGAGGTCCCGGCCTCGGCCCACACCGGGCTCAATCTGGCGGCCCTGCAATTGCTGCTGCAAGGCCCCGAGCGGATCAAGGCATTGATCGTCATTCCCAACCTGCAAAACCCGTTGGGCAGCATCATGCCCGACGCCAACAAGGCACGGCTGGTGAAACTGTGTGCCGAGCACAACACCGTGCTGATCGAGGACGACACCTACGGCGACCTGGTGGACAGCGAGCAGCCGCTGTCCACGCTCAAACATTGGGACCGCACCGACAACGTGATCTATTGCGCTTCGCTGAACAAAACCCTGGCACCGGGCATGCGCCTGGGCTGGATCAGCGCCGGCAAATGGCATGACCGCGTGGAGATGCTCAAGCATGCGCAGTCGCGGGGGTGCGAGGTGTTATCGCAATTGGCGGTCAGCGAATTCATGCGCACACCGTCCTACGAACGTTACCTGCGGCGTTTGAGAAAAACCCTGACCCAACAACGTCAACAGATGAGTGAGGCGATTACTCGCTACTTCCCCCTCGGCACCCACGTGACCACTCCCCAGGGCGGCACGTTGTTATGGGTTGAACTGCCTCGCCGGCATTCGTCCATCACGCTTTTTCATGATGCGTTGAACGTCGGTATCCAGATTTCGCCTGGGGATATCTTTTCCAATGCCAGGCGTTTCGATCACTTTGTGCGAATTGGCTGTGGCGCGCCGTATTCGCCGCGGATTGATGAGGCACTGCAGACCCTGGGGCGCTTGCTACATCAGGGTTGAACGCGATCCTGTGGGAGCGAGCTTGCTCGCGATGGCGGTTTGTCAGACACATCAATGCTGGATGTGCTGCCCCCATCGCGAGCAAGCTCGCTCCCACAGGGGACTTTCGATGAGCACAAATTTCTGTGCAGCAGCAATCAACTGTGGGAGCGAGCTTGCTCGCGATAGCGGTGTATCAAGCACATCAATGCTAAATGTGCCGTCGTCATCGCGAGCAGGCTCGCTCCCACAGGATTAGAGGTGATCTTCAGAGCGGATTCTGGTGCAGGCAAATGATATGCGGGTCGTCATTCCAGTGCGGGAACCGCTCGGCGATCAGCGGGTCGTGGCCGGGGACGACGTGGTCTACGCCGTCGGCCAGGCGGTCGATCTCGGTGAAGGCTTCGAGGGTTTGCGCCAGGTCATCGAGAATCGGAAACGGGCTGCGCTCACGAATGTTGACCCACAGGTGCGCAGCATCCGAGGCCAGCACGATCCAGCCACGCTCGGTATTGACCCGCACCACCTGACTGCCCGGCGTATGTCCGCCCACCGGGTGCAGGGTCACGCCGGGAAGCACCTCGACAACGCCTGTGTGCAAACGCATCCGCCCTTCGAACAACGGCGGCAGCGCCGACATCACATCCTCGACCTCGTAGGTTTTGTTCACCGTGCGATGGACCATTTTCGGCCCGGTGCAGAAACGCAATTCCGCTTCCTGCAGATGCACGGTCGCCTTCG
Source organism: Pseudomonas sp. P5_B3 (assembly GCF_056400405.1). NCBI lineage: Bacteria > Pseudomonadati > Pseudomonadota > Gammaproteobacteria > Pseudomonadales > Pseudomonadaceae > Pseudomonas > Pseudomonas sp. P5_B3. The sequence continues at coordinate 57,723 of NZ_JBFULI010000025.1, forward strand.
GGAACAGCCCGAGGTTACCGGCATGATCCCAGTGCAAATGGGTCAGGATCAGGTGCTCGACCTGCGCCGGATCGATGTCCAGTTGCCGCAGGGATTCTTCCGGCAGGCGATACATCTGGCGATTGCGCCGCTGCGCCGTGGCCGGTTGAAAACAGGTGTCGACCACGATCACCTGCTGCGCGTTGCGGATGACCCAGAAGTAGTAATCCAGTGGCATCGGCGCGTTCGGATCACCGCAGCAGGCGTCGTAAAGAAAATTCTCCCTGGCGGTGCGCTGGGCATTGGCGCCGACACGGATAGCGAACACTTCGTACTCGGGAACTGACATACACACCTCCGGATTCAGGCCGCTGCGCTAGTTTTGAGGGTCGGACGGAAGTCGAAATCGATCTGCTCGCTGATACCCAGGTCTTGAGCCAACTTATGCAGGCCACTGTAGTCACGCATGATGGTCGCGTTCTTGTTGCTCTCGCGGGTGTCGGCAATGATCAGCGCCGCCTCCTCGACCCCAAGCTGCGTCAGAATCGCCTCCCACATGGAGTAGTCCTGAGCGATAAAAGCACTCAGCGCCACCGACAGGTTGCGTGCGAAAAATTCCTGCTGGGCCGGCTGCATGTTCGCGTACATGACCTTCGCCACTTCGGCCAGCACCTTGCTGTGCGCATATTCGTCGCGATTGTGCAGTTCGGCCACACGGCGGTTTTGCGGCTGGATGGTCTGATCGTCCGCCAGCAAATCCAGATAGGCGTTGACGCTGATCTCAGCCACCACCGCAAAGGTGATCGCCGCCAGATCCTGCTGCCATTGCTCGGGCAGAGCTTCACGCTGGGCTTTAAGGCGCAGGTAAGTGACGGAGGGTGGCAAGTCCAGGTCCTGATCCAGCGCCCGATCCAGCCTGGTCCGCTCGATGGCCCGCAAGTGCATCAGCGTGTGGTAGTGCTCGTCGATCAGGGTCTGTTGCATGGCTTCGCGAAAATGCCAGTCGTCCTTGCCCAGGTACTGATCGGCGATGACGCTGAGTGCCGGGTTGACCACATGTTCTTCAGCAGTGACGGTGCGCAGGTTGTAGCCGATCCAGCCCCAAGTCACCACGCTGCTTTTGAGCTCTTCGCTCAGGGACTGGAATTTCGGGTGATGGAAAAACGGCACCATGCACTCCGGGTAATCCGGGCGCGCCGGGTCGAACACTTCTTCGACCTGGCCCCTGTCCGGCGAACACACTGTGGCGCGCTTGGTCCAGGCCTGGTTGAGCCGCACGATCAGTTGATGATCGACCTGGGCGATCTCGATTGCTGTTTGCATGACGCGATACCTGTAAGGCGCGTACCCGCCAAGGGGTACGCCAAAAAATTGAAGGTCGACGGAAAAATCAGGCCAGCCAATAGCGGGTCAGGTGGCGCGCCGGGTCAGTGTAACGACTGCGCGCATGAATCATTCGCCAGTTATCCCAAATCAGCAGGCAACCGTCGGGAATCAGCACCGGAACGTTGTGCTCGACGAAGTACGCTTCGCCGAGCACGGCAAACCTGGCCAGTGGAGAGGTGTTGTTGGTGACCAGCGACTGCTGCAAGGCTTGCTTGGACGGATTCACGTCGCCGTAGTGAAACTGGTTGTAGCTGAAGCGAAAAATATCCCCGTCCTCTGTAGGCGTGAGGATGTATTCCTTGACCCGCCGTTGTTCCGGTTCGCCCGGTTTGGCGGTGGCGACAAACTCTACCGGCGTGTCCTTCAGCCACTCACGCAGTTGCGGTTCGCTGTGTTCGAGGGACTTGAGAAATTCGTAGCCGTCCACCAATCCGGTGTGCCCGCCACCGCACGTAGCCTGTTTATGGCAATGCAACGCCAGGTAGCGAGGTGGCGGTCCGTACACCGGCGCTTCAGTGTGCGGGCCGATGCCGTTCATGCTCTGGGAATACGGCAAGTCTTCGTAACCCGGCTTGCGGGTAATGGCAAAGGCCATCTGGCCGTTGAACTGCGGAATGATCGGGCCGAACTCCAGCAAGGTGCCTACGACATCATCGGCAAATTCGTCCGGAGTCAGCACCGTCCAGCCCAACGTCGACAGCTCTTCGTGACGATGGCCGAGCGAAATGCAATTTTGAGACGCAACAATCCCTTGGTCTGACATGGTGAGATTCCTGGCGGGTTATCCGGCGTTGACGGTGGAGGTGTACGCAGCGATGAAGTCGCGGCAGGCGCCACCCGGTCGATAGTGCTGCTCATTGATGCTCTGCACCGGGGTGATTTCGGCGGCGGTGCCGGTGAGAAAACACTCGTCGAAGTCGCCAAGCTCCGTAGGCAAAATCGTGCGCTCGACGACCTGGTAGTCCAGCGCTTTGGCCAGTTCGATCACGGTCTGCCGGGTAATGCCATTGAGAAAGCAGTCCGGGGTCGGCGTGTGCAAAGTCCGGCCTTTGACGAAAAACACATTGGCGCTGGTGGCTTCGGCAATGTGGCCGCGCCAGTCGAGCATCAGCGCATCGTGGTAACCCGTGTTCTCGGCATCGTGCTTGCTCAGCGTGGCGATCTGATAATGCCCGGAGGCCTTGGCTTCGAACGGGCTACTGCTCGGTGGCGGGCGACGCCAGGCCGCGGTTTTCAAGCGGATGCCGGCCATGCGCGCCGCCGGGTCGAAATAGCTCGGCCACTGCCAGCACGCGATGGCCACGTGCACACGGTTAAAACGCGCCGAGGTGGAAATCATCTCGCTGCCGCGCCAGGCCACCGGGCGCAGATAACCGTCGACCACCTTGTTGCGTTGCAGCAGTTCCTGGCTGGCCGCCTCCAGTTCAGCCAGCGCATAGGGGATGGCAAAATCCATCATTTGCGCCGAGCGGTACAAGCGCTCGCTGTGCTCGCGCAGCTTGAAGATCCTGCCGTTGTAGACCCGCTCGCCTTCATACACGGTGCTCGCGTAATGCAGGCCATGGGTCAGCACATGCAACTGCGCCCGGGACCACTCGACGAACTCGCCGTCGAGCCAGATAACACCCTCGCGTTGATCAAACGGGATACTGCTCATATCCATATCTCCCCATTGTTCATGATTTTTCCTACGCCGTTTCCAGCAACACGGGTATCAATTCCGGCACGGCGGTGAGCTCGGTCTGAAAGAAGAACGCTCGCTCGCCGAAGGCCGGTTGCAGGTCGTCGAACCAGGTCACTTGCGGATCGAAGCGCGCGTAGAACGTGCGCAACACCCATTGCGGATTGCGTGCCTGGAGGAACTGCAAGACGAAGACTCTTTCCCCGGCGACGGTCTCGATGCCGTTGATTAACACCTTGCCGTAGAAGGTGCTCATGGACGGCCCGCGCACCGTGCGCGCAAGCCCCGACACCGTGCGGTACGCGGCCTGGAAGATCTCGAAGGCCCGGGCCAGCGGCATCGCGAAGTAGTGACTGGGGCCGGTGTCACGCTCGACGAACATGTAATAAGGCACCGCCCCGAGCCGTACACCTTCGGTCCACAGCGCGGCCCAATCAGCGGGGTTTTCGTTGATGTGGCGGATCAGCGGCGCCTGCATGCGCACCGTCGCGCCCGTCGAGCGAATGCGCTCGACGGCTTGGCGGGCGATGGTCTGGCGGATCTCCACCGGGTGGTTGTAGTGACCCATGATCGACAGGTTTTTCCCCGCCGCGACGATGCGTCGGAACAGCTCCAGCAGTTCGGGCGCATCCTGGTCGCTGACAAAACGCTGCGGCCAGTACGCCACGGATTTGGTGCCGATGCGGATGTTCTTCAGGTGTGGCAACTCCAGCAGCGGCTCGATGTAACCGGCCAGCGAGCGGGTGTTCATGATCATCGGGTCGCCGCCGGTAATCAGCACGTCGGTCACTTCGGTGTGCACCTTCAGGTAATTGACCAGCTCCCGGGATTCACGGGCGTTGAACTTGAGTTCTTCTTCGCCAATGAACTGCGCCCAGCGAAAACAGAAAGTGCAGTACGCGTGACAAGTCTGCCCGGCACCAGGGAAAAACAGCACGGTCTCGCGGTACTTGTGCTGGATGCCCGGCAGGACTTTGCCATTGAGGGTGACACCGTTGTGGGTCAACTGCCCGGCCGGATGCGGGTTCATGCGCCGCCAGATCGCCTCGATCCGACGCTTGATCGCCGCGCTGTCATCCAGCTCGATCAGTTGCTTGAGCGAGGCATACTCCTCCGGCAGCAACATGTCCTTGTGGGGAAAGGTCATGCGGAAAACCGGATCGTCCGGAATGTTGTTCCAGTCGATCAGCTTGCCCAGCACGTATTCGTTGGTGCGAAACGGCATGACCCGGGCCACCACGGTCATGGCCTCCTGCAATGCCGGCGTCAGCTTGTGCCAGTAGGGTGAGTCGCGGATGGTGCGCGAGTTATAGGGTTTGTAGCGTTCGTGCTCCGACAGTCCTTGCATGGCCGCGCTCCTGGTGATTGCCCTGAGTGTTGTTAGGCGATGGCCGGCGCTTTGCGCTCTATGTCCATCCACGCCCGGACGCTGTCGCGATCCCACTGGCGACGCACATACGCCGCGAGCCGTGCCGGCACCGGATCGCCGTTGGCAACCAGTCGGTTGAGCATGATTGCAAGGTCAGTGTCGGCAATGCTCCAGTCACCGAACAGATGCTCGGCGCCCTCTTCCAGCAAACGGTCGGCCACATGGAACAGACGGTCGGTAGCAGCCCGGGCTTCGTCGGACAGCGGCGTGTCCTTCTTGCCGAAATACACCAGATCAAACGGACGCTCTTTGCGCACCACCAGCAGATCGCTGCGCAGCCAGGCCTGCAGTTGACGGGCACGGGCACGCTGCTTGATGTCTTGCGGGTAAATTCTTTTTGAAGCAGGAGCGAGTTCTTCCAGATACTCGGCAATGGCTGAGGATTCCGACAGCGCAAAACCTTCGTGAACTAACACAGGAATTTTGCACGTCAGCGATAGATCGCGGTAACTTTCCAGATAGTTTTCACGCGACTTCAAGTCCAGCGTTACCAGATCAAAGGAAAGTTGCTTTTCCTTTAAAGCCACAAAAGCCGACATGGCAAAGGCACTGACATAGTCCGCCCCCAGATACAGCTTTAACTTCGCACTTCCCATAGAACACTCCATTTGCACTAAACACATTAATCCGTTGCATGTGAAGCGATCGTAGTAAGTTGCTTAAGCGCTGAACAGATACAGAAATTATCTATTTCTATCGATACAGAAATCAGAGTGTCAAATCGCCAGAGGGCATTTTTCAGGTGCGCAAAAACCAAAAAAGGGAGTCAGCGTATGCGGACTCCCTGGTGTGCAGCAGAAAGGAAATTACAGCGGGCGGGGGATCAGCCCAACGTTGTCGGCGTGGTTGGAGAGCAATGCCATCTGCGGCATGTTGCTGAGGTTGAGCATTGCCAGCGGCTCGGTGGCGCTGGTGTTGACGAAGCCGTGACGGGTCCAGGCCGGTACCAGCAATACATCCCCGGGGCCGACGATTACCTCGTCTGCATCGCCCAGTGACAAGACGCCGCTGCCGCACTGGATGACGAACAGATGCCACCAGGCATGGGCATGACCATCGAGTGTTGAACCCGGCACCAGCCATTGCATGGACACCGCCATGCCGGGCGTCAGTTGGCAACCTTCGAGAGTATTATCGTGGGCCAGCGCAATAATATCGACGTCGCTGGCCTCAAGAATCTGGCGCATATCGCTAAGTTCGGCGCCTTTCCATACGCGAGGTTTGATCGGCTGCCGATCCAGACTCTGGCGAAAATCCTTATATGAAAAAAACGCACCCTGAACGTTAGTCATCTTCTGCTTCCAACTTATTCTGCCGAATTGAGTTACCCGACCTTAGGCGAACCCTTCAACAGTGTAAAGCCGAACAACTTCATTTATAACACCGACGGTCGCAACGCCACGATCATATCAACTTCAATCGCCGCATTTTTCGGCAACTGATAAACACCGACTGTAGTGCGTGTATGTTTCCCGGCATCTCCCAGTACGTGACTGAAAACATCCGATGCGCCATTGGCGACTTCACTGAGGTCGACAAAATCTTCCGTGGATCTCACATACACCGTGACCCGAATCAACGACTTGATCTTGTCCAGCGAACCAATGGCATCAACGATCAGCGCCAATCCGCGCATCGCACTGATACTGGCGGCCGCTTGCGCATCCGCCATGTCTAGGTCCAGTCCGACCCGCCCCGGATAGTGGATTTTGCCGTTCATGCGCGGCACCAGACCGCTGATATACAGTTCATCGTGATGACGAATCAGCGGCGCGTAATGTCCGCCAGCGGTGTTCTCGCCGTAGATGTCATAGTTGAATTCCCGTGCCAGAGCGATGAAACGCTCATCACAGGTCATGTGTGCATTCATTTACGTAACCCTCTTGATCAATACTGCAAAAAACATCGATCGCTGCTGCTTGATCCACGACTCAGCCCACAGCCCTCGCCGGTGCTGCCAGGCTGGAGATCCCGACCCTTGATTCAATGGCCTCGGCCAGACGCGTCAGGTCCAGGCTGAGGCGTTCGTACTGCTCGTTGAACAACACGATGTGGCCGATGAACGAGAAGTTGTCTTTCACCAGTGCGCTGACCGAATCGCCAATGCGCTTGGTCAGCACCGCTTCCACCAATTCGATGTTCAGCGACCGGGCCAGGGCCTGGATGTCCGGTATGTCCCGCAGGATGCCGCCGGTGTTCGCTCGCAACAGGCGTATGCCGCAGTAACCGCGTGGAACTGGATCATGGTTGGCGATGTAGCCTTCCACGGCCCAGCGGACCCAGCGCTCCCACGGGTCGAAGTCGATGAACGCCTTACGGGCCAGGTCCCAGATGTGCATGCCACCGGGGCGCATGTTGGTTTCCACGGCCGAAGTGCGGTGATTGGCCCTGTGGAAAACTTCGTTGTGCCAGGCTCCGTTGTCCTGCGACACCAGCCCCGCCATGTGTCGACCGGCGGCCATCAGCCGCGCTTGTGCGTCCGCCGCCAAGGGCGCGGGCACCACTTGCTGGATCTCGGCGCGGTAGGCGCCATCGGTGGTGGTTTTTTCGGTGATCCAGGTACTTCCCGCAACATGGTCCCAGCTGTATTCACGGGCGTTCTGGATCAGTTCTTCAAGCACGATGCCGCCCTCGCGATAGGGTTTGAGGGCCTGCCATGCCTCGTCGCATTCGGATGGGTGCCGAATGACCCGGCAGCCGCGGCTGGCACCTTCGCAGGCAGGCTTGATGAACGCCTTGCCACCCAGTTCGATCACGCGCTGACGCAGTTCCGGCAGGCTCTCGATCCGGGTGGAAACGATCGGCCGGTAATCCTCGGGTGCCGCAGTGGCAGTCGCTTCGAGTTGGCGGAAAACCTGTTTGTCCAACCCCGCTCGCGCCTCGGCCGGGGTAATGCCGGGCAGGCCGAAATGGCTGGCCAGCGCCGCACCGAGCAGCACGCCGCGATCCGAAAACGGCAGCACGCCGATCAGTTTCCAGCAATCGGCATTCAGGCAACCGACCACCAGTTCGAGAGAGGCCGGTACGTCTTTCTCGGCCAGCGATGTACTGCAAACGTGATCAGCGACCTGATCGTCCTGGGGCTGAACCTGCTCGACCAGCAGGATCAGCCTGGCGTTGTACAGCGACTTGCACAGATCGCGCAGCTTCTGGATATCGTGAACCCGACTGCCGTTGTACCCCACCACTACTACGCACGAAGTCGTATCCATAAAACCCCCGACTTGCAAAGTGAAAACCGAAACGGCGATGACTCAGTCATGCAGCGACACGATTGATTTACGGTTGAGCCAGTACCAGACCAGAATCCCGCCAGCACCTATGGCTGCCAGCACCAGCGCGTTGTAGGGAGGCGGCATGACCCGCATGATCAACACGGTCAATCCGGCGCCGACGCCCAAAGACACTTCCTTGACGAACATGTTGTTCTGCTTGACCGAGAAGTAATCGAGGTGACTGAACGCGCACTCGGCAATGGACAGCAGCGCCACCCAGACCAGTGCGCCGACCAGGGTTTCGACGTGGAACGCAGCCGGTGAAGACAGCACCGCAAAACCGCCGACGATGATCCCGATGACCGTCAACACCTTGAAGCGCCCGGTGCTCTCGATCAGTTTCATCACCGGCACTTGCGCGAATACCACCACGGCGCTGTTGAGGATCAGCATCAGGCCGTACCAGGCCGGCAACTCGCCGGTCTTGAGCAGGATCGCTTGCGGCAGGATCGAGAACACCCCAAACAGCTTGATGCCCATGATGACGCCGGCGATCACCCACGGCAGTTTGTTGCGCCAGCCGCTGCCTTCCTGGCTGGCCGGGCGTGCCACCGCGGCTTCGGTGGTGAAAGTCGCCCCCATGGCGATGGGCAGGCACAGCAGGACAAAACCGGCGGCGCCGAGAAAAAACATGGTTGGGGTCAATAGCGGCGATAGCAGGATCAAGCCAGCCAACAGGCTGCCCATGTTCATGGCCACGCGGTTATAGGCCGCGCCTTCCTTGGTCTGCGCCGCTTCGCTCTTGATCAGGTAACCGGCAATCGCGATGCCGTAGGCAAACAGCGCCGCGGCAAACATGACGACGCCCTGGTTGCGGGTGACCGCCAGCAGCACCAGGCCCATGGCGGCACACAGCAGCGTGACACTCAAGGAGCGGCGACCGAGTACCAGCAACGTCAGCGGCAGCAGTAACAACAAGGCCCGATACCCCAGGGCCAGAATGCTGTTGGTGGCGGTATCGAGCCAGACGTTGGCCTTGCCCAACACCGCGAACAGCGCCACGGCCGTGATGATTCGAATGGTGAACAACCGCAGGTTGATCACCGGTTTCGCCACGACGGCGGTCGTTTCTAAACTCATGCAGCACCTCATGAACCTTGGCGACTGAACGACCGGCAACAGGTCGACAATCCGAAAACACTCCAAAGCGATAGTAGAAAGAGATGCTTGTCTTGGTCAGAGCAAGTTCGTATAGAATCAAACGAACTTTACTGCCGGAGAGACCAGTAAAATGCAGGCTCAGCGAGCAGTGATCGCCGCTATCGAGTTCCAGCCGGGTGTGCCGCTGGTCCAGCAGATCGTCGATCAATTAACGGTGGCGATCAGTCAGGGCGGCCTGCCCCACGGCTCCAGGCTGCCGCCGATTCGCGAACTCTCCGACTTGATGCACGTGGGCAAGTCCACGGTGGTCGACGCCCTGGACCGCTTGCGGGCCAAGGGCCTGGTGGTTTCACGCCAGGGTTCCGGGCACTACGTGCACCGCTCCAGCACCACCCTGCCGGCCAACGCCGGGCCGGACCTGCTCCCGCAAGACACCCTCAGCGTGGTCCGCCGCGCGGTGCTGCTGGACAATGGTGCGCTGCGACCGGGGGCTGGTTTTTTGCCGTCCTCGTGGCTGCCTGCCGAAGAATTGCTCAAAGCCGTGCGCGGCACTCTTCGCGCGACAACCTTACGCATGGGTGAATACGGCAACGCCAGCGGTTACCTGCCATTGCGCCAGGCCTTGCGGGTCAAGATGTCGACCTTGGGCATCGAGGCGCCGGTGGAACAGATCATCACCACCGCCAACACCGTACAAGCCATCGACATGCTGATGCGGCTGCTGGTCAAACCCGGCGACACAGTGCTGCTCGACGATCCGTGTTACTTCACGATGCACACCAATCTGGCCTGGCATGGCGCCAAGGTCATCACCATCCGCCGCGACTGCGACGGCATGGACCTGGACGCGTTCGAGCAATTGCTGATCGCCCATCGTCCCGTGCTCTACATGACCAACAATGCCCTGCACAACCCGACCGGGCACTCGTTCACCTCGGCGCAGGTTTACCGCTTGGTGGAGCTGAGCCATCGCTACAATTTCCACATTCTCGAAGACGATTTGTACTGCGACATGCAGCAACGCCGGACGCCGCGCCTGGCCGCAAGCGGGCTGGACAATGTCTCTTACATCTCCGGGTTCTCCAAGACCCTGACCGCCAACAGCCGCGTCAGCTTCGCGGTGCTGTCACCGCTGCTGGCGGCGCGGATGGTGACGCTGAAAATGGCCTGCGGCGGCATGACCTCGGAAATGGCCGAGCAGATTATCTGCACCATGCTCAGCGACGGCAGCTACGCCAAACACATGCGCCGCACGGTGGACCGGCTCTACGAGTCGAACAGCCGGGTGGCCGCGTGGCTGAGCGAGGCCGGGTGTTCGGTGTCGTCGTTACCGGGGGAAGGGTTGTACATCTGGACGCGATTGCCAGAGGGGTTCAAAGCCGAGTGCCTGGCCAGAAAGGGTCTGGAAATAGACCTGGTACTGGCACCGGGAACCTTGCTCAGCAAGGCGGCGGATGCCAATCAGTTTCTCAGGTTCAACGTGGCGCACAGTGATCATGTGCAGGTGCGGGAAAGGTTTTTCCGATTGCTGGACAAGTCCCAAAAATAATCGACCACCGCCTATCCCTGTAGGAGCGAGCCTGCTCGCGATGAGGCCGTCACATCCAGCATCAATGTCGCCAGACACACCGCCATCGCGAGCAGGCTCRCTCCTACAGGGGTTTGCGGTGTCCAAACACATACCGACCAGCACAAGGCCACGATTGTGCATTCCGATAGCCACACGCTAACTTCGACCCGTCGCTGCCAATTCAGCGACCGGGCCTGAGAACCCGGGTAATATATCGGTGCCTCAATGTCGAAACACGATTACAGACTTTTTGATCTGAGTTCGTGCAATGGCGGCTGTGCGTGGGAGACMTTCGGGTCTGCCGGTTTCTATATTTCCCGGTTCTCAGCCTGCGCATAGCTGCCACCCATTCGCCTGAGAACGAATGCAGCAGCTCCACTGAAATATAGGAGTTGTTCAATGACCAATCCCCAAGACCTGAAAACCATCGGCCTCACCCCTTTCTCCTACCTCGCTAACGAACCACTGTTTCGCATCAACGCCGGTGTCCCGGTCATCAACGCCCTCTCCCACGCCTCCGACCTGCTCCACCTCGCCAAACTGCTCGCCTCAGACGCCGCCATGGTTCGCGAGTCCGACCGACACGCCTGGGCCTCGCATTTTTTGCAGGACATGAGCAAAGCAATCATCGACGACGTGGTGAAGGTGCTCAATGCACCGTGTAACAACCGCACGTAAATGAAAAAGCCCCGCGATTCTTTTGAATGCGGGGCTTTCAGTTCACAGACAGGCGCACTAATCCCAATATTGGGTCTGACCGCGCACTTTTTCTTAAGCGGGCCAAGAAAATCTTAATATTTCGGGATTTTCTCAATTTTTTCTTAAGCGGACAGATATCGAATCCGCCTGTTAGTCCGCGTCGCCGCCATCGCGAGCAGGCTCRCTCCTACAGGGATCGGTGTGCACTCAATCCAATGTAGGAGYGAGCCTGCTCGCGATGGCGGCAACTCGGTCCAGCAGAAAGCACCCAACAAAAAGCCCCGTTCTTCTCTCGAAGGCGGGGCTTTTCTTTACAGCATCCGACGCTTAAGGCGCGTACGTCAGCAGCAACTCGCTCGGCACTTTGAAGTCCAGGGACATCATCACGCTCAACGCGGTAATGGTGAAGATCGAGAACACGAACAGCTTGCGTGCCCAGACCGTGTCATCCACTGCCTTGTAGCCGGTCCAGGCCATGTACAGCCAGTACATGCCCATGGCCGCGGCGACCGCGAGGTAGCTCATGCCGGCGTAGCCGCTGAAGGTCAGCATCAAGGTCGCCACGAGGAAGGCCAGGATGTAGATCAGGATGTGCTTCTTGGCCACCTGGATGCCGCGCTTCACTGGCAGCACCGGAATCGATGCGGCCAGGTAATCGTTGAAGCGGAAGATCGCGATGGCGTAGGAATGCGGCATCTGCCACAGGCTGAACATCACCAGCAGGGTCAATGCGGCCATGTCGAAGGTGTTGCTCACCGCGACGTAACCAATCACCGGCGGCATGGCGCCCGACAGACTGCCCACCAGCGTGCCGTGAACCGACTTGCGCTTGAGGTACAGGCTGTAGAAGCCGACATAGATCACGAAGCCGATGACTGCGAACAGCGCGGCCAACGGGTTGGCCACCTTGTACAACAGGGCAACGCCGGCGACACCCAGGACGGTCGCATAGATCAGGGCCAGTTTCAGGGAGATCAAGCCCTGGACCAGCACCCGGTTCTTGGTGCGCTCCATCTTCAGGTCGATGTCGCGGTCGATGCAGTTGTTGAACACGCAACCGGAGGCAACCACCAGGGACGTGCCGATCATGGCGGCCAGGAAGATGGCCAGATCGACATGCCCTTTGGAGGCCAGGAAAAATCCGCCTGCCACAGAAAGCACGTTACCGAAAATGATCCCCGGTTTGGTGATTTGGATAAAGTGCTTGAGGGACATGCGGACTTACCTCACTTCGCCATCATGAACGTGTGGATGCTGAACATGATCCACAACGACAGGCCAACCAGCAGGACGATCACGATCGCGGCGAAGACAAACGCAATCACGTTGTTTCGTTGCGCGGCCGAACGGTCCAGGTGCAGGAAGTACACCAGGTGCACCAGCACCTGGATGACGGCCATCGCTACGACGATCATCAGGGTGATCGACTTCGGCAGCGTCGGGTACATCACCAGACCGAACGGAATCAGGGTCAGGATCACCGACAGGATGAAACCGATGCCGTAGGACTTGACGCTGCCGTGACCGGCGTCGTGGCTGTCATGGCCATTTTGGGAATGAGCTGCGTTAGCCATTTACATAGTCCCCATCAGATAAACAACGGTGAATACGCAGATCCACACGACGTCCAGGAAGTGCCAGAACAGGCTCAGGCAGCTCAGACGGGTCTTGTTGGTCGCCGTCAGGCCGTTTTTCTGCACCTGATACATCATGATCGCCATCCAGATCAGACCGCTGGTCACGTGCAGACCGTGGGTGCCGACCAGGGTGAAGAACCCGGACAGGAAGCCGCTGCGGCTAGGGCCGTAGCCTTCGGAGATCAGCATGTGGAACTCGTTGATCTCCATGCCGATGAAGCCGGCACCGAACAGGAAGGTCATGGCCAGCCAGCCCAGGACCTGCTTCTTGTTGCCGCGGAAGAACGCCAGCATGGCGAAGCCGTAGGTGATCGAACTGAACAGCAGCAGAGCGGTTTCGCCCAGTACGTATGGCAGTTCGAAGATGTCGTGGCCCGACGGGCCACCCGCTACGTTGTTAACCAGTACCGCGTACGCCGCGAAGATCGACGCAAACAGAATGCAGTCGGTCATCAGGTAGAGCCAGAAACCGTATACGGTCATCTCGCCCGAGTCGTGGTGATGGTCATCATGCCCATGTCCATCGACATGGGTGTGTCCAGCATTGGTCACTAAGTTCGACATGGTTTAAGCCTGTTCCAACGAGGTTTCAACACGGGTGGCGGTGGCCGGGATTTTCCCTGCCGCTACCAGACGCTTGTGCTGCTCGGCTTCGATGCGCTCGATCACGTCGACCGGCACCATATAGCCTTGATCATCACGGGCCGCGTGGATCACGAAGTAGATCACGGTGCCGGCCAGGCCAGCGATCGCCAGCCACCAGATGTGCCAGATCATCGCGAAACCGAACACGGTCAACAGTGCGCCCATGACCACACCGGTGGCGGTGTTGTTTGGCATGTGGATCGGCTCGTACTTGGCCGGGGCCTTGTACGCGGTGCCGTTTTCCTTGGCTTCGGTGAACGGGTCGACAACGTCGGCTTTCGGCAGCACAGCGAAGTTGTAGAACGGAGGTGGCGACGAGGTCGACCATTCCAGGGTGTGTGCATTCCACGGGTCACCGTGTTCGCACATGTTTTCCGGCTTGTTGCGGTCACGCACGCTGACGTACAGCTGGATCAGCTGGCAAGCGATACCCACGGCGATCATCACCGCACCGAACATGGCGACGTACAGGTACGGCACCCACTCAGGGTTGGTAGTGGCGTTCAGACGACGGGTCATGCCCATGAAGCCCAGTACGTAGAGCGGCATGAACGCGACGAAGAAGCCGGTGATCCAGAACCAGAATGCAGCCTTGCCCCAGCCTTCGTGCAGCTTGAAGCCGAACGCTTTAGGGAAGTAGAAGCCGAAGCCTGCGATGTAGCCGAATACCGCGCCGCCGATGATCACGTTATGGAAGTGCGCGATCACGAACAGGCTGTTGTGCAGAACGAAGTCAGCACCCGGGATGGCCAGCAGTACACCGGTCATGCCGCCGATGGCGAAGGTCACCATGAAGCCCAGGGTCCACATCACCTGGCTGGTGAAGCGCAGACGGCCCTGGTAGATGGTGAACAGCCAGTTGAACAGCTTCACACCCGTCGGGACGGAAATCAGCATCGTCGCCAGACCGAAGAAGGCGTTGACGCTGGCACCCGAACCCATGGTGAAGAAGTGGTGCAGCCAAACCATGAAGCCCAGGATCGAGATCGCGCCCGATGCGTAGACCATCGAGTGGTGGCCGAACAGTTTCTTGCCGGTAAAGGTCGAGATGACTTCGGAGAAGATACCGAACGCTGGCAGGATCAGGATGTACACCTCAGGGTGACCCCATGCCCAGAACAGGTTCACGTACATCATTGGATTGCCACCAAGTTCATTGGTGAAAATGTGGAAATCCATGTAACGGTCAAGCGTCAGCAGTGCCAGGGTAGCGGTCAGGATCGGGAACGAAGCCACGATCAGGACGTTGGCCCAGGTGCAGGTCCAGGTGAAGATCGGCATGTCCATCAGCTTCATGCCAGGGGTACGCATTTTCAGCACGGTGGCCAGGAAGTTGACCCCCGTCAGCGTTGTCCCCAGGCCCGATAGCTGTAGCGCCCAGATGTAGTAATCCATCCCCACGCCAGGGCTGTATTGCAGGCCCGACAGCGGCGGATAGGCAACCCAGCCGGTCTTGGCGAATTCGCCGACGCCCAGGGACAGGTTGATCAGCACTACGCCGGAAACCAGCAGCCAGAAGCTCAGGGAGTTCAGGAACGGGTAGGCAACGTCACGCGCGCCGATCTGCAGCGGCACTGCAAGGTTCATCAGGCCGGTGAAGAATGGCATTGCCATGAAGATGATCATGATCACACCGTGAGCGGTGAAGATCTGGTCATAGTGTTCAGGTGGCAGGTAGCCAGGCGAACCCTCGGTGGCCATGGCCAACTGGGTACGCATCATGATGGCGTCGGCAAAGCCGCGCAGCAGCATGACCATGGCGACGACGATGTACATCACGCCGATTTTCTTGTGGTCGACCGACGTCAGCCACTCGGTCCACAGATAGGTCCACTTCTTGAAGTAGGTGATTGCAGCGAACAACGCCAGACCGCCGAGCGCGATCATGGAGATGGTCACCATGACAATCGGCTCGTGGAACGGGATCGCTTCCCAACTTAATTTACCAAACATCGTTTACTCCTCTGCCCCGGCAGCTGAATGCGAACTCATGTCCATCCCTTCCATTTGGGCCACTTCTTTCTCTGCTTTCTCGTGCTTGACCTTAGGGCCCGGTTTCATGCCTTCGTACTTGTCGACGATGGCCTGGAACATGCCTGGGGTAACCGAGGAGTAGAGCTCGACTGGGTTGTTCTGGCTTGGCTTGGAAAGGGCTGCGTATTCAGCTTGTTCAAGCTGTTTAGGTGCCTTTTTGACTTCACTTACCCAGGCGTCGAAATCTTCCTGGGAAGTTGCGATCGCTTTGAATTTCATACCGGTGAAACCAGCGCCGCTGTAGTTGGCGGAGATACCGTCCATTTCAGCGTTCTCGTTGGCGATCAGGTGCAGCTTGGTCTGCATGCCCGCCATCGCGTAGATCTGGCCACCCAGAGCAGGGATGAAGAACGAGTTCATCACGGCGTCGGAAGTGATCTTGAAGTTGACCGGGGTGTGCGCCGGGAACACGATCTTGTTGACCGTGGCGATGCCTTGTTCCGGGTAGATGAACAACCACTTCCAGTCCAGCGCGACCACTTCGATGGTCACAGGCTTAACGTCGGACTCCAGCGGCTTGTACGGATCCAGGGCGTGGGTCGACTTGTAGGTGACGTAACCCAGGGCAATGATGATCAGCACTGGAACAGCCCACACCGCGATCTCGATCTTGGTGGAGTGGTTCCATTTCGGGGTGTAGGTGGCATTGGTGTTGGACGCGCGGTATTTCCAGGCGAACAGGAAGGTCATGACGATGACCGGCACCACGACCAACAGCATCAGCAGCGTTGCGGTGATGATCAGGTTTCGCTCGTCCAGACCAACCTGGCCCTTGGGATTGAGCAAGGTCATGTTGCAGCCTGACAGCAACAACGTGCCGATCAGCGGCAATAAGCCTAGTAGTCTGGGGTACCTGTTTTTACTCATCTCACGACCTCTAAAGCAGCTTGCGCAATGCAGTTGGGTTTTGATCGCCAACACTTCACCCTGCCAAGGGTTGGCATTTTTCTTGGATTGAATAAGGGCATGCCCGTCGCGCGTCAGACGCTTTACGACAAATCCCGGGCCTGCGGTGAGTTCTTATTCGAATTCGTGGTCAAAGGCCTTGTTACAGACCAATTCCATTTGGTGCGGGTAGTTGGAGACTCCGACACCTGGGCATCGCATGAAGCCACCAGACCTCTCGACACCCTGTTTCTGCTCACGTCTGGTTAAGATTTGAGCAGTGCCGGGGATTCAGTGCGGGCGATTGTAGATATGTAACGCCCTATAAACCATGTCTCATCCCGAAATAATTTTTATCCGAACCGGCAACAATCATTAACCGTTCTCGCAAAAGTGGCGCATCTTATCGAAATTAATTCTCAACAAAAACACCATAATAAGTAGGTCTTCCACCCACAGTTCAGACAGTATCGGCCCCCTCTTCACTGCCCTTTACCTTGCCCGAGGCCCGATATGACGGGGGCTCCGGCCGTTCGTCAGCCCCTGTTAAAACTGCCTGCTCGCGTTCGGAATGGAAAAAACCGCAAGCCTGTAAAACAGCCCGATTTCGTTACGTTTCCATGCACCAATCCGGCTTCCTCGAACGCCCTGCGACACTGACTCTGTGACAACATGTCGCACATGTGTCGCACCCTTGATTGCCACCCGTCACAGTCTTTTTACCCGACCTCTGAAATGTGCTCTGCACGACAAAAAAAGCCCCGGCCCTCTCTGCGAGGACCGGGGCTTTTTTGTCCGACAATGCGTGGCGGCAGATGACCTCAGCGCAGCGCTTTGCGGTTACGCGATGTTAGCAAAGGCACCAGCACCACGATCAGCACGAAGGCGACCAGTGCCCACTGTGCCAGCGACAGACCGAGGATCGGCGGGTATGGCGTGGAGCAGAAACCATCGACCTGGAAACCCAACGGAAAGATCTTCGCCAGCGGCAAATCATCGACAATCGGTTGCAGCACATCGATGCCGCAACTGACCGCCGGATAGAACTGCGTGAAGACGTGATGCCCGGCGACGCCTGCGCCGGCCAGCGCACAGATCACCACCAGGGTTTCGAACACCGTGATACTGCGACGGCTGCGCATGGCGGCGCCGATGAAGGCGAAGATCGCGATCAGCAGCAACGCGTAACGTTGCAGGATGCACAGCGGGCAAGGGGCCTCGCCCAGAACAATTTGCATGTACAGCGCACCGCCGATCAGCGCCAGGCAAATGATGCCCAACAACACCAGATAGCGCCGTTCACGCCCCAACCGCATGGATTCATCGCTCATCGCGTTTCCCTTGAAAATTTCGAGTGCCCGCCAGTCTACACGCTGGCCCGGACCTTTGAGAGTCTGGTGCATGTGAGGGGGATTCGGGGGAATAGACGATAAGGCGGTTAAGGAGGGATTAACTTTCTGGTGTTTTTTTCAAATCAATACCGAGGTGAAGCAATCGCKGGCAAGCCAGCTCCCACAGGGATTTGTATCGATCCAGATTGATGTGGACGACACAAAACCTGTGGGAGCGTGGCTTGCCCGCGATGAAGGCGACGCGGTGAGGCTGGCTCACCGCCGCAACCCCTTACTCCAGCGCCGCTGCCGGCCCGAAGAACTCATAACGGCTTTGCTTCTCCGGCACGCCAAGGGCTTTGAGGTGGCGCTTGATGGACGCCATGAAACCTTTCGGTCCCAGGAAGTAAGCATCCAGGTCACGCTGCTCCGGCAGCCATGCATGCAACTGCTGCTGACTCAACAAGCCAACCTTGTGCGCCGCCGGACTCACGCCATCATCCTCGGCGTAGCAGTAGAAGCGCTTGAGCTGCGGGTGACGCTCGGCCAAACCATCGATCCAGTCGCGGAACGCGTGAACGCTGCCATTGCGCGCGCAGTGGATGAAATGCACCGGCCGCCGAGTCTCCAGCGCCGCTTCGAGCATCGCCAGGGTCGGGGTGATGCCGACGCCGCCGCTGATCAGCACCAGCGGCTTGTCGCTGGCGGTCAGGGTGAACTCGCCCGATGGCGGGAACAACTGGATGCTGGCCCCGACATGCATCTGGTCATGCAGGTAATTCGAGGCGCGGCCACCGGCTTCACGCTTGACGCTGATGCGGTATTGGCCTTTGTTCGCCAGCGCCGACAGCGAGTAGTTACGGCGGATCTCTTCACCGTCGAGGATCAGTTTCATGCCGATGTACTGGCCGGGTTCCGCCACCAGAATCGGGCCTTTGTCCGCCGGTTCGAAGTAGAACGAGGTGATCTCGGCGCTCTCCTCGACCTTACCGGCCACGATGAATTCCCGCGCCCCGCGCCAGCCGCCGGGGGCCTGTTCCTTCTGGTCGTAGATGCTGGTTTCGGCACCGATCAGGATATCCGCCAGTTGGCCGTAAGCCGCGCCCCAGGCCGCGATCACTTCAGGGGTGGCGATCTCTTCGCCCAGCACTTCGGCGATGGCCCGCAGCAGGCAGGTACCGACAATCGGATAGTGTTCCGGCAGGATCTGCAGGGCCACATGCTTGTTGATGATCTTGGCCACCAGGTCGCCCAACTGGTCGAGTTGGTCGATATGGCGCGCATACATCAATACGCCGTTGGCCAGGGCACGCGGCTGATCACCGCTGGTCTGGTGAGCCTGGTTGAACAGCGGGCGGACTTCCGGGTATTCGGAGAGCATCATGCGGTAGAAGTGGGTGATCAGCGCTTCACCACCGCTTTCGAGCAGTGGCACGGTGGATTTGACGATGGCACGATCTTGAACGCTCAGCATAAGGTGACTCCTGGTCTTCTTGGGTTGCTAACGAACTACCCTATGACTATCAGCTTCCATGCCAACTATTTAGTCCTTATAAATCAATAAGTTAATAACTTAATAGTCATTTAGACACTGCCTGATTTATAGTCATACCGACTACACGGAGTCACTATGACTGCAAAACCCCTGCTCACCGCCCTGTTGCCCCTGGTCTCCGACCTGTCCCGCGAACTGCCTGAAGGCGAGCGTTATCGCCGCCTGCTGGAAGCCATGCGCGCCCTGCTGCCATGCGACGCCGCGGCTCTGCTGCGTCTGGACGGTGAATGGCTGGTGCCGCTGGCCGTCGACGGCTTGAGTACCGATACCCTCGGTCGGCGCTTCAAGGTCAGCGAGCACCCGCGTTTCCAAGCGCTGCTCAGCGGCCCAGGCCCGACCCGTTTCGCTGCCGACAGCGACTTGCCCGATCCGTATGACGGTCTGGTCGATGGCCTGGATGATCATCTGGAAGTCCACGACTGCATGGGTTGCCCGTTATTCATCGACGAGCGCCCATGGGGCCTGCTGACCCTCGATGCCCTCGATCCGGAGCGCTTCGAACCGATCGAGCTGGATGCCCTGCAAGCCTTCGCCAGCCTCGCGGCCGCCACGGTCAACGCCGCCGAGCGCATCGAGCGGTTGAACAACCGGGTCGAAGACGAGCATCAGCGCGCCGAGGTCTACCGCCAGGCCAGCGGCCAGCAGACTCGCGAGATGATCGGCCAGAGCAAGGCCCACAAGCGTCTGGTCGAAGAAATCAGTCTGGTGGGCGGCAGCGACCTGACCGTGTTGATCACTGGCGAAACCGGGGTCGGCAAGGAGTTGGTGGCCCAGGCCATCCATGCCGCCTCGCCCCGCGCCGATAAACCGATCATCAGCCTCAACTGCGCCGCGTTGCCCGATACCTTGGTGGAAAGCGAGTTGTTCGGTCATGTTCGCGGCGCCTTCACCGGAGCGATGAACGACCGCCGCGGCAAGTTCGAACTGGCCAATGGCGGCACGCTGTTTCTCGATGAAGTCGGTGAGTTGTCGCTGACCGTGCAGGCCAAGTTGCTGCGAGTATTGCAGAGCGGTCAATTGCAGCGACTGGGCTCGGACAAGGAACATCAGGTCGACGTGCGCCTGATCGCGGCGACCAACCGCGACCTCGCCGAAGAAGTGCGCAGCGGCCGTTACCGCGCCGACTTCTACCATCGCCTCAGTGTTTATCCGCTGCTGGTGCCGGCCCTGCGCGATCGCGGGCGCGATGTGCTGCTGCTTAGCGGTTACTTCCTGGAGCAGAACCGCTCGCGCATGGGCCTCAACAGCCTGCGCCTGAACAGCGATGCCCAGGCTGCGTTGCTGGCCTACGACTGGCCCGGCAACGTGCGCGAGCTTGAACACCTGATCGGCCGCAGCGCCTTGAAAGCCCTGGGCAACTGCAAGGAGCGGCCGAAGATTCTCAGCCTGAGCGCAGCCGACCTGGACTTGCCCAATGCCAGCGTTGAAGCCGCCGCCGAGCAACCTGCCGCCAGCGTCATGCAACTGGTGACCGGCGATTTGCGCGAGGCCACCGAGCGTTATCAGCGTCAATTGATCGGTGCCTGCCTGGAGCGGCACAACCACAACTGGGCAAGCGCGGCCCGTGAGCTGGGCCTGGATCGGGCGAACCTGGGGCGGATGGCCAAGCGGTTGGGGATGAAGTGATGGCCCCATCGCGAGCAAGCTCGCTCCCACAGGTGGCCGAGGTGAACACAAATGTTGTGTCCCCTGAAATCCACTGTGGGAGCGAGCTTGCTCGCGATGGCGTTCTACCACTCACTGAATTACTAAAGCCTGCCCCAAACAAGTCGATAACCCGGCATCGAAGTCATTGGCAATCCCGGGATTGCCCGTCACCTTTTTCCAGAGAAGGTTCCTATGTCCTCCACCAAAGCCCGCGCAGACTCACTTTCGCTTCTGCTGTTTACCTTGCGCAGCGGCAAGCTGATGGCGATCAACCTGCTCAAGGTCAGTGAAATCATTCCCTGTCCGCCGCTGACCCGGCTGCCGGAGTCGCACCCCCACGTCAAAGGCATCGCCACCCTTCGCGGTGCCTCGCTGTCGGTGATCGACCTCAGCCGTGCCATTGGCGAGCGCCCGCTGGAGGACCCGAACGGCGGCTGCCTGATCGTCACCGACGTCAGCCGCTCCAAGCAGGGCCTGCATGTGCAGGCCGTGAGCAAGATCGTCCATTGCCTGACCACCGACATTCGTCCGCCGCCCTTCGGCTCCGGTGGTTTGCGTGCCTACATCACCGGCGTGACGTCGGTCGATGGCACCCTGGTTCAGGTGTTGGACATCGAAAAAGTCATCCACGGCATCGCCCCGGCACAAATCGAAATGGCACCGACCGAACTGAGCATGGAAGACGCCGAACTGCTCGGCAACGCGCGCATCCTGGTGGTCGATGACAGCCAGGTCGCCTTGCAGCAATCGGTGCACACCCTGCGTAACCTCGGCCTGCAATGCCATACGGCCCGCAGCGCCAAGGAAGCCATCGACTGCCTGCTGGACCTGCAAGGCACCGCGCAACAGATCAACCTGATCGTCTCGGACATCGAAATGTCGGAGATGGACGGCTACGCCTTCACCCGCACCC
The DNA here is from genome assembly GCF_056400405.1 of Pseudomonas sp. P5_B3. NCBI lineage: Bacteria > Pseudomonadati > Pseudomonadota > Gammaproteobacteria > Pseudomonadales > Pseudomonadaceae > Pseudomonas > Pseudomonas sp. P5_B3. The sequence continues at coordinate 79,490 of NZ_JBFULI010000025.1, forward strand.
TGCGGGAAACTCCGGATTTCGCGCATCTTTATGTACTGCTGCACACCTCGCTGGACAGTGCGATGAATGCAGAGAAAGCACGAGTGGCGGGAGCAAATGCGGTGCTGACCAAGTTTTCATCGCCGGAACTGACCCAGTGTCTGATCACCGCGGCCAAGGCTGTCGCCGAACAAGGTTATTGAGTGTTGACCGAAGATTACTGCTGGCTGATGCGACGCGACCTCTCTGTCGTCATACCGCCTCCCGATTGGCCGGTCGGCCTGCAACTGAGTGAATACCGCCCCGAACTGGGCGCCGCCGTGCACCGCCTGATGGAGCTCGGTTATCTCGACGGCGGTGGGCGCGTAGCCGCACTGGACATGTGGCAACGGCAGTTCGAAACCGATCCGGAATATGACCCGGCCCTGTGCCTCATTGCCCAGGATGCCGAAGGTGTGGTGGGTGTGTGTCAATGCTGGACCAGTGCCTACATCAAGAACCTGGTGGTGCATCCGCGGTTTCAAGGCCGGGGATTGGGGCGTGCGCTGCTATTGCAGGCGTTCAAGGTGTTCCAGCAGCGGCGTGAAAGTTTCGTGGACCTGAAGGTACGTGAAGACAACCTTCGGGCGCGGCGCTTGTATGAAAGCGTCGGGATGCGCGCAGTCCGCCGGGAGCCGGTTCCGCTCTGATACGACGCCATCGCGAGCAAGCTCGCTCCCACAGGTTACCCGTCGTACACAAAATCCGTGGCCACACTCGACCACTGTGGGAGCGAGCTTGCTCGCGATGGGGCCTGCACATCCACTTCAAAACCTTGAGGCATACTCACCCTTCGGCCACAGCACCAAGGATGCCTGAACCATGAAAGTAGCAACCCTGACTATTCTCTGCCTCACCGCCCTCGCCACCCAAGCCCACGCCTCCAGCCCCGACGCCTGGGCAACCTACGACAAAGCCGTACTCGCCAGTTGCACCAAGGCCAGCGCCCTGAAGGACAGCAAACCGGTCGGCACCGCCGCGCAGTTCGATGACCGGGTCGGCTACACCGCGCTGCTGCTCCAGGGCCAGTACCCGCAAAAACACATGAAAGGCGCGCAAGGCACTGAATTGTGTCTCTACAACAAAAAGAGCAAAACCGCGTACGTCGCCGAATGGGACTCCATCCGCCCGGCCGGCAAGGCCAACTGAGTGGCGCATAATTTGCTTCGATAGCGGCTTTTGTGGCGGCATTCTGTCGCCGTTTCATGCCCTGTGATGCGAATCAACGCTCAATGAATACGACGTTTTCCTGTGTAGGCTGCGGCAAATGCTGCAACGACCACCATGTACCCCTGACCTTGAGCGAAGCCCGGATGTGGGCCGCCGACGGTGGTCAGCTGATCGTGCTGGTGGAAGCGTTTCTGGGCAACGGCCTGGGTCTGCCGATGCAACAACGGGAACACGCCAAACGCCGTTCGGCGGCGGTGCGCAGCGGCGAATCCGACGCGTACGTGGCCATCACCTTCGCCGCCTACAATGTCGGCCCCTGCCGGAATCTTGACGAAGACAACCGCTGCCGCATCTACGAACGCCGGCCGTTGGTGTGCCGCATCTATCCGATGGAAATCAATCCGCACATACCTCTGAACACCGCCGTGAAGGAATGTCCGCCTGAGTCGTGGGAAACAGGGCCGGAGCTGATTGTCGGCGGTAATCTGGTCGACCAGGAGCTGGTGCAACTGATCCAGCGCTCACGCGAGGCGGATCGCGACGATATTCAGACCAAGGATGCAGTTTGCGCGCTGCTGGGTATTCGCACGACGGCCCTGAAGGGTGACGGGTTTACCGCTTATCTGCCCGATATGGCGGAGTTTGCTGCAATCGTCGACGACCTGGCCGGGCAAACGTTGCCGGAGTGGGGCAGCGAATGGCTGTTTCATGTGTCGGACGATGATATTGCGGAGCAAGTGCTGGCCGCCGGTGCGCAAGTGGTGGCGGATGCGCCGGCGAATTATGCGTTTATTTCGTTGCGGGCGGCTTGATCAGGAAGTTGCATCGCCCTGAATGGCCTCATCGCAAAGTCCGGATTTAGCGCTTACCCATCGACCGACGAGTCCCCGGCGGTGCCATGCCTGGGGTCTTGGTG